>NZ_JBVVPQ010000097.1:0-21940 GCF_055811695.1 Bradyrhizobium sp. MI1.3
CCCGGCGTGGTCGACGACCTCGTCAAGAACCGGCAGAACAAGAAGTCGGCGTAAAGGCGGTCTCGTGCCCCGGACGCAGCGCAGCGCTCGTTAGCGGTGCGCTGCAGAGCCGGGGCCCATGCAACAGCAGACTCTGAGGCTTTCTGGGTCCCGGCCTTCCGTCGCACCGCTTCGCGCTTCGCCGCGTCCGGGACACGAGACCCATCCCCGCGTTAGCGCTCCCCCGAACAACGGTCGTTCACCTCCTCACGCACTTGTCAGGCCGCGCCCCGGCGGCCGGGCATCTTTCCCGCCGAGTGTTGTTTTCAGGTCATTTACTTTGTTTCGAACATTTCCTTTGTTCCCCCTGCTGGCTGGCCCTTGGCGGCCGTGCGTGGAAACCATCCGGTTAACAAGCGCGGTTAAGAATGTCCCCTGACAAGGACTTGCAACAAGGACTTGGCGAGCCAGCGATTGCCGGTTTTGCGTAATTTTGGACGGTCCGTTCGGGGCAGGGGGAAAATCGATGTCGATGAGGATTGCTGTGGCGCTGGCCGCCACCGTCGGGGCTGGGGTCTTGATGTCGACGGCGGCGCAGGCGCGGCCGGAAATGGTGGGGACGCACCTGGCCGACTATTCGCCGGGCACCATCGTGGTCAAAACCAACGAGCGTCGGCTCTATCTCGTCCTCGATAACGGCCACGCCGTGCGCTACCCGGTCGGCGTCGGCAAGTCCGGCAAGCAGTGGGCCGGCACCACCCGCATCGACGGCAAGTACCGCAATCCGGCCTGGTCGCCGCCTGCCGAAGTGAAGCGCGACAAGCCGAGCATCCCGGACGTTATCCCGGGCGGCTCACCGCGCAATCCGATGGGCGTCGCGGCGATGACGCTGTCCGGTGGTGAATATGCCATTCACGGTACCAACGTGCCGGGCTCGATCGGCGGCTTCGTCTCCTATGGCTGCATCCGCATGCTCAACGACGACATCACCGATCTCTACAGCCGCGTCTCGGTCGGCACCACGGTGGTCGTGACGCGCTGATCGCCGGCATCGGGGTGAGACGGCAAGAGCCGCGTCTTTCGACGCGGCTTTTTTGTCACCAGAAGCGCCAACTCCGCGCGCACCAGCCGTCGCGATGGCCGCCATTGTAGCTCCGCGCGTAGCCGCCGGCGAGCAACGCCGCCGAGACATTGGCCGTACGTTTCGTCGCGACGTCAGCGAGAACGCGTCCGTATTTGTCAGGTCCGAGATTGGTAATCGTCACGCCACCTTGCCCGAGCAGATCGCGCAATGCGCGGGCCGCGGCTTCGGCCTTGTCCAGTTCCTCCTGGCAGGAGGCTTTCATCTCGGGTGCATCGATGCCGCGCAGGCGAACGCGCGCGACGAGGTCGCGGCCACCCTGCTGATGCACGCGCGCGAGAAAGGTGTCGCCGTCGATGGTGCGGATGACGTCGACGGGCTGGCGAGCATCGGCATTGCCAGATTGCTCGAGGATGATCTCGGCTTCCTGCGACCGGCCGTCGGCGCCATGCGGAACGGGCCAGTTCGGCCCATGCCGGAAGGTGAGCACGATCGCCACCACGACGCCGACCACGAACATCCACGGCAACAGCCCCGAGAAACGGCGACCGAAAGGCGAGCCGCCGAACTGCGGCCGATAGGCATTGGGACGATCCTGGAAACGCATCATTGCAGGCTAGGGCTGAGTCGGGGAAGCCGGCAAGGCACCTTCAAGACACCATCGGATGCCGACTTGGTGGTCCGTCGCCTGATCGTGGTCGCGGAAGTCCGGAACGTTGCTCCGTAGAATCGCACCTATGCGCGCCACGCTGTTCCGAGCACTCTCCAATCGATACCTCCTGTAGTTGTACGGAGTTTGATCTTCAGCCGTTGTTTAGTATTAAGGCCGAGTACTCGGTATGCGTGTGGGGGAGCGGTAAGCATGGCATCGTTCAAGTTTCGCATCGGTACAAAGCTCGGATTGACCGCGAGCGCGGGGGTCCTTCTCGTCGGTGGCATGCTTGCCAACCAGCTCGTCCGCAACGAGCAGATCGCGGATCTGAGCCGGCTGGTGGTCATCAACACCGCCAACAAGGCCAATGCCCAAGGGGCCGAGCTCGCAGTGACCCGGGCACGCCTCGCCATAGCGGAAATCGGATCCGCATCCTCAGCCGAGGGTCTCGGCAAACATCTCGAAACGTTGCGCGGCTCCATCGCCGCTGCCACAACCGAAATGGACGCCGCATTAGAGCGGTCCAGGCGCGCCGAAGCCAAAGAGCTCTGCCGCGAGGTCAAGATCCTGCTCGAGGCCTCTCTGAAGGCCGGCAACGATCTTGGCGAGGCACGTCGCACCGCCGTCACCGAATTCGCCGCAGCAAACCAGATCGAAGAGGCCTGGAACAAGGCTATCGAGAAACTGCTGGCGTCGTCCGCACTCGTCGCATCGCAGAACCACCTCAACGTCGAGGTCGCGTTGCGCGAAGCCGACGCCTTGTTCAAGGCGGTCAGCGCGGCCGATTGGCATTTCACGGCGACCGGCGACGTCGCGCAGAAGGACCATATCGCCGGACGGGCCGACGCCATGATCCGCGTTCTCAAGCAGGTTCGTCAGTCCGCCGGCGACAAGGATATCGCTGATGGAATCGACGCGCTCGCCGGGCTCGCGGGGCGCTACAAGGCGGCAACCGGCACAGTCATGAAGGCGGAGGAAGCGAAGAGGCGCATTTTCGACGAGCGGGTGCTTCCGGCCGCCAGGGAAATCACGACGCGTGTCGACAAGCTGGTCGCCGCCAACAATGAGTTTATGGCTCTGCGGCAGACCCAGCTCGTCACCGCGCTGGAGCAGGCCACCCAAGTCAGCCTGATCGTCGGCGTCCTCGTGATCCTGGTCCTGGCCGGCTCGGCGCTATTTTCGGTGCTGAGCATCGCCCGGCCCATCCGCCGCATCGGCGACGTGCTGCTGCAGCTCGCCGGAGGCAACAAGGCCGTCGAGATTCCCTACACCTCCCGCGGCGACGAAGTCGGCGACAATGCCCGTGCGGCAAGCACGTTCAAGGACAATCTGATCCGCATCGAGCAGATGGAGGCCGAGCAGAAGGATCAGGAGGCCGCAGCGACCGCCCGACGCAAGAACGAGATGATCAAGCTCGCCGACGCATTCGAAGCCGCGGTCGGCGGCATCGTGAACTCGGTTTCAACCGCTTCGCAACAACTCGAATCCGCCGCCGGCACGCTGTCGGGAACGGCCGAAGAGACCGAGCAGCTTTCCGGAATGGTGGCCGCCGCTTCAGAGGAAGCATCCGCCAACGTCGGAGCCGTAGCATCCGCTGCCGAGGAAATGAGCGCATCGGTCGTCGAGATTGGCCGTCAGGTCCATGATTCCAGCCGCATCGCCGGCGAGGCGGTGCAGCAGGCCGAGCGCACCGACGCCCGGATCAATGAATTGCTCAAGGCCGCAGGCCGGATCGGCGACGTCGTCAAATTGATCACTGCGATTGCGGAGCAGACCAACCTTCTGGCGCTCAATGCGACCATCGAGGCCGCACGCGCCGGCGAGTCCGGCCGTGGGTTTGCCGTGGTGGCCAGCGAGGTCAAGGCACTCGCGGCCCAGACCGCGCGTGCCACCGACGAGATCGGCGCACAGATTGCCGGCATGCAGACCGCGACGCAAGATTCCGTCGGCGCCATCAAGGAGATCGGTACGACCATCTCCAAGATTTCGGACATCTCGACCACCATTGCTGCCACCATCGAGGAGCAGGGGGCTGCAACCGCCGAGATCGCACGCAACGTCAGCGAAGCCGCCAAGGGAACGGTCGAGGTCGCTGACAAGATCGCCCAGGTCAGTCACGGCGCCAGCGCCACCGGTTCGGCGTCGACGCAGGTGCTCGCATCCGCGCGCTCGCTCTCGACCGAGAGCGGTCGCCTCAAGGACGAGGTCGCAAAGTTCCTTGACACGGTGCGGGCCGCCTGAGGCGCCGCAAATCATGCGGCCGACCTGAGGCCGGCCGCACGCCACTTTCCGACCCGTCCATCAATCAACGGCTTTGGGAGGCCCCCACGCCGAGCCCCCGCTCGCGCCTGGGTCAAACATGGCAAATGGGGGATTGAGCGATGATCATCAGCATTGTCGGCGGCGGCGCAACCGGCATCACGATCCTGCGTCATCTGGCGGAGCTCGCCACATCGGGACGAGACCACCACGCGATCAGCGGAATTCAGCTCTTCGATAAATCCGGCTTCGATGGTGGGACGGCCTATCGCACGCAGAGCGATCGCCACCTGCTCAACATGAAGGCGTCGACGATGTCGATCCGTCCGGGCGATCCGGAGGAGTTTCTGCGCTGGCTTCGGGTCCGCGGTCTCAGCTGCCACGGCAACAAGCATCTGCCGCGGATGGTCTACAGGGACTATCTCGACGCAGTGCGACTGGCCGCGATCGCTCAATGCCGCAGCGCCGGTCTGTCCGTCCATGTCGAAGATGCCGAAATCGTCCGCATGCGGCTCTCGCCGGATCGCGATGTCTTGCTGACGACCGACCGCAACATCACGCATATCTCGTCTTTGCTGGTCCTCTGCACCGGTCACAACGCGCCCGACGATCACTACGGTCTCACAGGAATCCCGAACTATCTCCGCGATCCCTATGCGCAATTCACCTTCGCGGATCGCGACGGCTTCGAGATCGGTATCCTCGGAAGCGGGCTCAGCGCGGTCGACACTGCAACGGCGCTGGCCAAGACCCACCAAGCCGTCAGGATGACTTGCCTCTCCAGAAGCGGCCTGTTTCCCACGGTGCAGCCGGCGACTGTTCCCGCAACCACGAACGACTTCCGCGACGCGCTGCATCGCTATGTGACCAGCCGTGAGCGGATCGAGGCCGACGGCTTTGCCGCCCGTCTGTCCGAACTGCTGCTGGAGACCACCGGGATTCGCTGCGATCTGTCATGCCGGAACGTCGATGGCGACGCACTGAGCGATCTCGAGCGCAACATCTTGCGAGCTGAAACCGGCGATCTCAACGTCCACTCCTATCTCGTCAGCGTCATCGACGTGATGTGCGACGCCTGGAGCCGGATGAGCGATGCCGAGAAGATGCGTTTCATGGACCTCTATAATTCCGGCTGGCTTCGCAACCGTTCGGCGATGCCGCTGGAGAACGCGATCCGTATCCGCGACCTGATGCGGTCGGGCAGGCTCTCGGCGCGCGCCCGGCTACGCAGGGTGACCGCCATTGACGGCCGATTTCGCGCGATCCTGGGCGAGGGCGATCATCACGACGTCGATTGCGTCATCGACGCGACAGGACCGTCCTACCGGCCGGATGCCAGCCCGCTCTATCAGGACATGCAGCGACAGGGGCTCATCGCCTTCGACGCGCTCGGCGGGATTCGCTGCGGCTACGACGACAGTCGTGTCCACGACCGCCACGGCACACCTCATCCGAACATCTATGCGGTCGGTGGCCCCACCAAGGGTACACACTTCTACGCCGCAGCTGTCGACGTCAACATGCGCCGCGCACAGATCGTGGTCGATTCGATCCTCAACCCGAAAGGTCCGAAGATGAGCACCATCACGACGTCAGTCGAAGAAACCGACCGCCTTGCCGATCTGGTCCGCCGCGACGATCCTTCGCTCGATACCATGGTGCTCGCGCCGGACAGCAAGTATCAGACGCGGCCCGCCGCGCTGGACGAATTGATGTGGGAGGTGAGGGACTGCCTTGGCGAGGCGTTCCGGCACTGGGCTCCGGAGGACTTCCCGACGCTCTACTGCGCGTGGGGCCGCTGCCGCGTAGGTTCGACAGCGCTCACCAACCTCTTCGGCGTCGCCGGGATGCCCTCCTATTTCCAGCCGGTGAAGGCAATCCTGCGCCATCGTCTCGTCGGAAACGCGGGGGAGCCCTGGGCCGTGCCGGTCGCGGCGGAGCAGCCGCACGTCTTCAGCAAGGAAATGGCGGGCCCCTATGTATTGGCCGAAAGCCTGTTCCTGCCGCTGCTGCCATTGATCGAGGCCGGCTGGCCGGCAGACAAGCTCCACATGATCATGCTCGACCGCGATCCCGCCAGCTCACTCGCATCGTGGCTGGAGAAATGGTCGGACCGCGTTCCGGAGGACCGGCTGATCCAGAACTACGTCATCTCCACGCTGAACGCCCTTCGCGTCGAAAGCTACGCAAGGCGGCAGGGTGTGGCCGTCACCCGCTACGTCTATGAAGCCAGCAAGGACGCGACCGGCTCGGTGCGAAAGCTGTTCGACCGGCTCGGCCTCGGCGCCCGCTTCACCGAGAGCGCCGTCACCGATTGGCGGGAGCGCGGGCAGATCGAATCGAAGGGTTCGGGCGTCACCTTCCTCAGCGAGCCCAAGGTCTACACCGTCGTCGGCCTTCATGGATCGGACACCGCCTACCGCTATCGCGGCCGCAAGACGGCGTCGCTGAGCGATGCCCAGCTGGCGGTCATCGAACGCTACGACATCAACGGCATCTACCGCGCCTCGGTCGCGGCCTGCGTCGATGACCTCTCACTGGACGCCGACACTGCGATGCGCCTGTTCGGCGACCGCCTGGGCACGGCCGCATGACCGCTCAGATCGATTCCGCGATAGAGGCGCCAGTGCGCGGCGCCTCCGATCAACCCGCGGCGCGCCACAGCGTTACCAGTCATCTCCAGCGCCTGGAGGCGGAAAGCATCCACATTCTGCGGGAGACCGTGGCCGAATTCCGCAAGCCTGTGATGCTGTATTCCATCGGCAAGGACTCCTCCGTGCTGCTGCATCTGGCGATGAAGGCATTTCATCCCGGCAAGCCGCCCTTTCCGCTGCTGCACGTCGACACGACCTGGAAGTTCCGCGAGATGATCGCGTTTCGCGACCAGCGCGCACGCGAACTCGGCCTCGATCTGATCGTCCATACCAATGACGACGGATTGAACCAGGGCATCGATCCCTTCACCCACGGCTCGGCCCGTTACACCGACGTCATGAAGACGCAGGCATTGCGGCAGGCGCTCGACCTCCACGGCTTCGACGCCGCGATCGGAGGCGCGCGACGCGACGAGGAGAAGTCGCGCGCCAAGGAGCGCGTGTTCTCGCACCGGAGCGCGGCGCATCGCTGGGATCCGAAGAACCAGCGGCCGGAGCTGTGGAGCCTGTACAACACGATGCTCGCGCCCGGCGAGAGCATGCGGGTGTTTCCGCTGTCGAACTGGACCGAGCTCGACGTCTGGGATTACATCCTGCTCGAGGACATCCCGATCGTTCCCCTCTATCTGGCAGCTCGGCGCCCGGTGGTCGAGCGCGACGGCGCGCTGATCATGGTGGACGATCAACGGATGCCGCTGCTTGCAGGCGAAGAGCCGCGGTGGCGCTCCGTCAGGTTTCGCACCCTTGGCTGCTATCCCCTCAGCGGCGCGACGATCTCGACGGCGGCAACTCTGCCCGAGATCGTACGGGAGATGATGGCATCACGCACCTCGGAACGGCAGGGACGCATGATCGACCGGGACAGTCCCGCATCGATGGAGCGCAAGAAAGCGGAGGGCTACTTCTGATGTCCTATCACGAGGCCCCCACGATCGCCGCAACCGACGTGCCGCGGCTCGAACAGGACGACGATCGTCCGACGCTGCGTTTCGTCACCTGCGGCAGCGTCGACGACGGCAAGAGCACGCTGGTCGGCCGCCTGCTCTACGATTCGAAGACGCTCCTCGACGACCAGCTCGACGCGCTCGCCTCGGAAAGCAAAACGTCCGGCACCACCGGCGGCGATCTCGATTTCGCTCTGCTGGTCGACGGTTTGCAGGCCGAGCGCGAGCAGGGCATCACGATCGACGTCGCCTACCGGTTCTTCGCCACCAAACTGCGGCGCTTCATCGTCGCCGACACGCCCGGGCATGCGCAGTATACGCGCAACATGGCGACCGGCGCCTCCAACGCCGATCTCGCCGTGGTGCTGGTCGACGCCCGCAAGGGCGTGATCACGCAGACACGGCGCCACAGCCACATCCTGTCGCTGCTCGGCATCCGCCACGTCGTGCTCGCCGTGAACAAGATGGATCTGATCGGCTTCGACGGGGACTGCTTCGCGGCCATCACCGCCGAATATCTGACCATGGCCGGTCAACTCGGGATCTCCCAGGTCCAGTGCATCCCGGTCGTTGCGCCCGACGGCGACAACATCGTCGCCGCGAGCGCGCGGATGCCCTGGTACGCCGGGCCGACCGTCACGGCCTATCTGGAATCGGTGGACGTTGCCGGCGACGTCTCGCAGCGGCCGTTCCGGCTGCCGGTGCAATGGGTCAACCGGCCTCATGCGGAGTTTCGCGGCTTCTGCGGGCGAATCGCCAGCGGTACGATCGCGACCGACGAGAGCATCGCCGTGCAGCCCTCGGGCCGTCGCACGAAAGTCGCGCGCATTCTCACACCCGGCGGCGAGCGCGACCGGGCTGTGGCGGGCGATTCGGTGACGCTGACTTTGGCGGACGAGATCGACGTCAGCCGCGGCGACGTGCTGACGGCAGGACCCACGCCCCTGATCTCGGATCAACTGGCCGCCCATCTCGTGTGGTTCGACGACGAGGCCATGGTCGCGGGCCGGCGCTATTTGCTCAAATGCGGCACGGCCTCGACCGGCGCGGTGATCACGACGCTCAAGCACCGTGTCGCCATCGACACCATGGCGCTGGAGAGCGCCGCCACGCTCGATGCCAACCAGATCGGCTACGTCCATTTCAGCCTCGACCGTCCGCTGGTGTTCGAGGCCTATCGCGACGACCGCGACATGGGCAGCTTCATTCTCGTCGATCCGATCAGTCACCGCACGGCTGCCGCGGGGATGATCGACCTGTCGCTGCGGGCGGCCACCAATATTCATTGGCAGCACCTTGCGGTGGATAAATCCGTGCGGTCACGGCTGAAGCAGCAGCGGCCCTGCGTGCTCTGGTTCACCGGCCTCAGCGGTGCCGGCAAATCGACGATCGCCGATCTCGTCGACCGCAGGCTTGCCGAACTCGGACGCCACGCCGCGCTGCTCGACGGCGACAATCTGCGCCACGGCATCAATCGCGACCTCGGCTTCTCCAGTGCGGAGAGGATGGAGAACGTCCGGCGCGTCGCGGAGATCGCAGCGCTGTTCGTCGATGCCGGCATGGTCGCGCTGGTCGCGCTGATCTCACCCTTCCGCAGCGAGCGCGAGCTGGCCCGCCAGCGGGTCGAGGCAGGCGAGTTCATCGAGATCCATGTCGCGACCCCGCTCGCCGAATGCGAGCGCCGCGATCCGAAGGGACTCTATCGCAAGGCACGGGCAGGGGAGCTGAAGGGTTTCACCGGCATCGATGATCCCTACGAGGCACCGCAGGCGCCGGAGATCACCATCGACACCTCGGAACTGTCAACCGAGGCGGCCTGCGAACGCATCATCCGCTATCTCCGGGAGCATGATTATCTGTAGCGGCCGGGACCGGTCTTGCCCGGCATCATCCGGGCGGCCGGCACAGAGCTCAGAAGTCGGAAGCGATGCCCTTGCGCTCCCAATCGCCATAGCGGGTCGGTTCGGGTCCTTTTGGCCCCTGCAACTCCTTTGGCGTCGCCTGGCCGTCGTTTTTGGCTCGGACTGCCGCAGCCTGCCGGCGCGCTTCGGCCTCGGCCAGCGCACGCTGGGCGGCCGGTGTGAGCTGCTTGCGGTCGGAAACGGGAGGCTGGTCACTCATCGTCGGCTTTCTAGCGCGGGACGGCCCGCGACGCGACGCCCAATAACGCATTCCTGAAATGGCTCCGAAAGGGCTGAAAAACCCGGAAGCGATTCTTACATTTGGCATATTCGCGTGCCAGAGATCGCCTTCTCAAGGCATGCGCCCATTACGGCGAACTGCCGCTCGCTCAGAACCTTGTTTCCGCATGCCTTCTCAACGTTTCGCTCCTCCATCCGAAGTGCCCGGTCTCGCGGCGCGGCGGATTGCCGCCGACATCGTCGACGGCGTGCTGCAAAAGCACCGCACGCTTGACGAGCAGCTCGACGGCAGCGGCGCCCATCCCGGACTGAAGACGCTCCCCGATCGCGACCGCGCGCTGATGCGCCGCCTGGTCGCCACCGTGCTGCGCCGGCTCGGCACGCTCGGCCATGTGCTGTCCCGCTTGCTCGACAAGGGCATTCCCTCCGACGCGCCGCGCGCGCAGAGCGCGCTGTTGATCGGCGCTGCCCAGATCCTTTGGATGGATGTGCCCGATCACGCGGCCGTCGATCTCTCCGTTCGCCTCGTGCAATCCGACCGGCGCGCCGCGCGCTATGCCGGCCTCGTCAACGCCGTGCTGCGCCGCTGCGCCCGCGAGGGCAAGGCGCTGGTGGACGAGGTTGCGGCGCAGTCGCTGGACCTGCCGCCCTGGATGGTCGCGCGCTGGAGCGCGCATTACGGCGAGACGGTCGCAAGGGACATGGCGCTCGCGCTCAGCCACGATCCTTCGCTGGATCTGACCGTGAAGTCGGACGCCGCGCAATGGGCGAGCCGCTTACATGGCGAAGTGCTGCCAACGGGATCGGTGCGTACGGTGCTGCACGGCGCGGTGACCATGCTTCCCGGCTTCGCCGAAGGACAATGGTGGGTGCAGGACGCCGCCGCTGCGCTGCCGGCCCGGCTGTTCGGCAACATCAAGGGCAAATCCATCGCCGATCTCTGCGCCGCTCCCGGCGGCAAGACCGCGCAGCTGGCGCAGGCCGGTGCGCATGTCACGGCCATCGACCGCTCGCCTGCCCGGGTGGCGCGGCTGCGTGAGAATCTGACGCGGTTGTCGCTCCAGGCCGAGACTGTCGTCGCCGACGCCGCGGAATGGGTGGGTCCGGCCGATGGCTTCGACGGCATCCTGATCGATGCGCCCTGCACCTCGACCGGGACGATCCGCCGCCACCCTGATGTCTCCTGGCTCCGTCAGGAATCCGACATCGCAGCAATGACCGTGCTCCAGCGGAGGCTGCTGCAAAACTCGGTCCCGCTGCTCAAGCCCGGCGGGACGCTGGTGTACTGTACCTGCTCGCTGGAACCCGAAGAGGGCGAGCATGCGGTCGCCGCGCTGCTGGCCGCAGAGCCTGGGCTTCGCCGGGTCCCGATCGATGCGTCCGAGGTGTCGGGGCTCAGCGAGATCGTCACCGCCGAGGGCGATTTGCGCACTCTGCCCAGCCATCTGCCGAACGCCGATCCCAAGCTCGGCGGGCTCGACGGATTTTTCGCGGCCCGGCTCGTTAAATCCTGATTTTGCACTGGATTTTGCAACCACGGCGCTGATTCGCGTCGTTCAAGGTGGTGTCGGCCGTCCGATTTTGGGATTAATAAGGATTCGTCGGAATCCTCTCCCCATCAAGGCAAGGCGTGTCGGTCGCTCAACGCAGACGTATCTCGACGCTGGTGATGAACCGCTTCGCGCGGAACATGCTCGCGCGCGCGAGCGGCGGTTCCGTCGCCCTGTCGCGGGTCTGGCCCGGCCGCGCCGACCGGCTGATCATCGCGCCGCATGATCTGCGCACCGCGGATGCGACCCGCGCCGCCGAGATCTATGCCGGCCGCTTCGTCTTCGCCGGCAAGATCGTCAACTGCCACGGTCGATCGATCTTCGATCTCGAGCCGCCCTCGGAGGATTGGGAGGTCGCGCTGCTCGGCTTCGGCTGGCTGCGCCATTTGCGCGCCGCCGACACCGCGCTGACGCGCGCGAATGCGCGCTCGCTGATCGAAGACTGGATCGCCAACCCTGCCAGCAAGCGCCGTCCCGTCGCGCGACGCGCCGACGTGCTGGCGCGGCGCGTGATCTCCCTGCTGTCGCAGGCACCGCTGGTGCTGAACGATACCGACAACAAATTCTACCGCCGTTATCTGCGCGCGCTGGCGCGCGAAATCCGCTTGCTGCGCTACACCATGGTCAACATCCCCGACGGAGTGCCGAAGCTCCAGGTGCTGATCGCGCTGTGCTATGCGGCGCTGTGCCTCGCCAACCAGGCAAGTCACATCCGCAGCACCTCGAAAAAGCTCTCCGATGAATTGCAGCGGCAGATCCTGCCCGACGGCGGGCATGTCTCGCGCAACCCGGGCGCGCTGATCGAGCTGTTGATCGACCTGTTGCCGCTGCGGCAGACCTTTGCCGCGCGCAATATCGCGCCGCCGCCCGCGCTGCTCAACGCGATCGACCGCATGATGCCGATGCTGCGCTTCTTCCGCCACGGCGACGGCAATTTCGCGCTGTTCAACGGCATGAGCGCGACGCCCTCGGACCTGCTCGCGACGCTGCTTGCCTATGACGACACCCACGGCGCGCCGATGTCGAACATGCCGCATACGGGTTTCCAGCGCCTCGATGCCGGCCAGACCACGCTGATTATCGACACTGGCCCGCCGCCGGCAGCCAGCGTCAGCCACGACGCCCATGCCGGCTGCCTGTCGTTCGAACTGTCCTCCGGCATCAGCCGCATCGTCACCAATTGCGGCATGCCGGCCACGGGCCGCGACAATTGGCGGCCGTTCGCACGCGGCACGGCGGCGCATTCGACGCTGACCTACCACGACACCTCGTCATGCCAGTTCGTGGAGATGTCGGCGATGAAGCGGCTCTTGCACGGTGCTCCGGTCACCAGCGGCCCCGTCGAGGTCGAGAGCTATCGCGAAATCGTGCAGAACGGCACGCTGCTGACGACGTCGCATGACGGTTACCTGACAAAATTCGGCGCGATCCACCGCCGCGTGCTGATGATCGCCAATGACGGCGCGCGCATCGACGGCGAGGACACGCTGTCGCCGCCGCAAGGCGGACGATTCAAGGGTCCGGATGCCGATTTCGCGCTGCGATTCCATCTGCACCCGGCGGTGAAGGCGAGCCGGCTGTCCGATGCCCGCGGCGTCATGCTGGTGCTACCGAACCGCGACGTCTGGACCTTCGAGGCGCTCGACGACAAGGTGGAGCTGGAGGACAGCGTATCCCTGGCCGGCAATGACGGCCCGCGCCGCACCGCGCAGATCGTGATCCGCCAGGATGCGCGGCAGGCGCCCTCGATCCGCTGGAGTTTTGTCCGCTCCAGCGCCTCGCCGGCAGTCACGAATGCCCGCAGAAATGCGCGGCGGGAGCCGGAACTTCCGCTGTAGACGCATGTGATTCGGCCCGATCTGAACGTTGTGAAAGCGATCGAAAACTGCTATCGAGCCCTCGCTCGCGCGACTGGCGACCTTGGATGGAGCACCATCGGGAAGCGCGGGACTGAGAAGCCGCGCGCCTGGGCATAGACACTCCTTCAGACAGAGGATCTTGCTCATGACTGACCATCCCCGCCGCGTCACCCGCGCCCTTCTCTCCGTTTCCGACAAGACCGGCCTGATCGACTTCGCAAAGGCGCTTGCCGCGCACGATGTCGAACTGATCTCGACCGGCGGCACCGCAAAGGCGATCGCCGCGGCCGGCCTTGAGGTGAAGGACGTCTCCGAGCTGACCGGCTTCCCCGAGATGATGGATGGCCGCGTCAAGACGCTGCATCCGAAGGTGCATGGCGGCCTGCTCGCGATCCGCGACAACAAGGACCATGCGGATGCGATGACGGCGCATGGCATCGCGCCGATCGATCTCCTCGTCGTCAATCTCTATCCGTTCGAGGCGACCGTCGACAAAGGCGCGGGCTTCGAGGATTGCATCGAGAACATCGATATCGGCGGCCCCGCGATGATCCGCGCCGCCGCGAAGAACCATGACGACGTCGCCGTCGTGGTCGAGGCGCAGGACTACCAGGCCGTTCTCGACGAGCTCGCCGCCAACAAAGGCGCAACCACGCTGAAGTTGCGCCGGCGCCTTGCTGCCAAGGCGTACGCGCGCACTGCTGCATATGACGCCGCGATCTCGAACTGGTTCAACCGCCAGCTCGAGATCGACGCGCCCGATTTCCGTGCCTTCGGCGGCCGGCTGATCCAGTCGCTGCGTTATGGCGAGAATCCGCACCAGACCGCGGCGTTCTATGCGACCCCCGACAAGCGGCCGGGCGTCTCGACCGCGCGGCAGCTCCAGGGCAAGGAGCTCTCGTACAACAACATCAACGACACCGATGCGGCCTATGAATGCATCGGCGAGTTCGACGCCAAGCGCACCGCGGCCTGCGTCATCGTCAAGCATGCCAATCCCTGCGGCGTCGCGGAGGGCTCCGACCTCGTCAGCGCCTACCGCAAGGCGCTGGCCTGCGATTCCACCTCGGCCTTCGGCGGCATCATCGCGATGAACCGCGCACTCGATGCCGACACCGCGCGCGAGATCACGAAAATCTTCACCGAGGTGATCATCGCGCCCGACGCAAGCGAGGAAGCGATCGCCATCATCGGCGCGCGCAAGAACCTTCGGCTTCTGCTCGCCGGCAGCCTGCCCGATCCGCGCGCGTCCGGCCTCACCGCCAAGACGGTGGCGGGCGGTCTCCTCGTGCAGAGTCGCGACAACGCCGTGGTCGACGACATGACCTTCAAGGTTGTCACGAAGCGCGCGCCCACTGATGCCGAGATGCGCGACCTGAAGTTTGCGTTTCGGGTGGCGAAGCACGTCAAGTCCAACACCATCATCTACGCCAAGGATCTCGCCACCGTCGGCATCGGTGCCGGCCAGATGAGCCGGGTCGATTCAGCGCGGATCGCGGCACGCAAGGCCCAGGATGCGGCCGCCGAGCTGAAGCTCGCCGAGCCGCTCACCAAGGGCTCGGTGGTGGCGTCGGATGCGTTCTTCCCGTTCGCCGACGGCATGCTGGCCTGCATCGAAGCCGGCGCCACCGCCGTGGTGCAGCCCGGCGGCTCCATGCGCGACGACGAGGTCATCAAGGCTGCCGACGAGCATGGCATCGCCATGGTGTTCACGGGCACGCGCCACTTCAGGCATTGATTGAATGGCGGTAGCCCGGATGGAGCGAAAGCGAAATCCGGGTTCTCGCCTCACGGAGAGACCTTCCCGGATTGCGCTTCGCTCCATCCGGGCTACGAAGCTACTCCCGCACCCGCATCAACAGCGCCAGCCCCGCAACGAAGAACACCACCAGCACGGCCATGCCGGCCTTTTGGCTCGCCGTCACCGCGGTGATCACGCCGATCAGCAGCGGGCCGATGAAGGACGTCACTTTCCCAGTCAGCGCGAACAGACCGAAATACTGCGCGATGCGGTCCTTCGGTGCGAGACGGATCAGGAGCGTGCGTGAGGCGGCTTGCAGCGGACCGCCGGCTGCACCGATCAGGCAGCCCAGCACCAGATAAGCGCGCTCTGACGCAGCGGCGAACAATGCACCGCCGGGCGTGGGCGGCGCGACCTTGATGAAGAAGATCGAATCCTTGTCGACCAGCAGGATCGCCGCCAGCGCCAGCAGCAGGACCAGCATGCTGCCGGCGATCACGCGCTTCGGCCCGAAGCGATCGTCCAGCTTGCCGCCGAACCACGCGCCAAACGCGCCGGCGATCGCGAGCATGATGCCGAAGGTGCCGATCTGGATCGTGTGCCAGCCGAACGTGCCGGCAGCATAGATGCCGCCGAAGGCAAACAGCGACACCAGACCGTCGGTGTAGATCATGTTGGCGAGTAGAAACGCCGCAAGCGATTTCTGCTGCGGCAGACCTTTGATCGATTGCTTCAGCTCCGACAAGCCTTCGTGCAGCGCCTCGCGCACCGGGCGCTTCGCCGGATAGTCCGGCGTGAACAGGAACATCGGCGTCACGAAAATGATGAACCAAAGCCCGGTCAACGGTCCGGCGGCGCGGTCGCCTTGATGGCTGACGGGATCGAGCCCGAACAGAGGCGTGAGCCCGAGCAGCGTGCGACCGGTCTCGGGATTCGCGGCGAGCAGGCCGAGCACGATGATCAGGCTGACGATGCCGCCGACATAGCCCGTCGCCCAGCCGGTGCCGGAAAGCCGGCCGATGCGCTCCGGCGGCACCAGCGTCGGCATCATCGCATTGTTGAAGAGGGTGGCGAATTCCGCGCCGACGCTGGCGAGCGCGACCGCGGTGAGCAGCGGCGGAACGATCGAGGGATCGCCGGGCTTCCCGATCCACAGCGTGCAGGATGCCAGCACCAGCACTGCGCCAAATCCCGCGATCCATGGCTTCCTGCGGCCTGAAGCATCGGCGATAGCCCCCAACACCGGCGACATCAACGCGATCGCGAGGCCCGCGGCAGCCATCGCAAAGCCCCACAGCGATTGCCCGGTGGCGGGATTCGGCGCAATGCCGGTGGCGAAATAGGGCGCGAACACGAAGGTCGTGATCAGCGTGAAATAAGGCTGCGCGGCCCAGTCGAAGAAGATCCAGCTGACGACGGCGCTACGCGGCGGATAGGTCCGCTGCGCGCCCGCGATGCGCGCATCCGGGGCGATCGTCGTCACTCCATAATCCTCATCACGAACAGTTTTGCCTCTGTCTGGGCAAACCGTATAGCATTGCAGCGCTGCATGTGAACTGCCCATGGCCTTTGCGGAAGTTTGATGATGTCGTCTTTTTCGACACGGCGGACATTTTTCGCCTTCCTTGCCACTCTGGCGTTCGGACTTCCGACCGCGACCGCGCAGGATGCGCGGCGGGCCTATGTACCGCCCGCGCTCGACACGGTGCATGCCGTTCCCGCTGAGCACGGCATGGTGGTGGCGCAGGAGAAAATCTCTGCGCTGGTCGGCGCCGACATCCTGCGGCGCGGCGGCAATGCCGTCGACGCCGCGGTCGCGACCGGCTTTGCGATGGCCGTGACCTATCCACGCGCCGGCAATATCGGCGGCGGCGGCTTCATGGTGATTCATTCCACTGAGCGCAACGAAGACATCACGATCGATTATCGCGAGACCGCGCCGGCTGCGACCACGCCCCAGATCTTCCTCGGTGCCGACGGCAAGCCCGATGCGGCGAAGTCGCGGGATTCCGCGCTCGGCGTCGGCGTGCCCGGCACTGTTGCGGGTCTTGCGCTGGCGCTGGAAAAATATGGCTCGGGCCGGTTCACGCTGGCGCAACTGCTCGAGCCCGCAATGGCGCTCGCCCGCGATGGCTTCCTCGTCGGCGACGACATCGCCGACACGCTGCCGGGCTGGCACAAGCGGCTGGTGCGCTGGCCCTCCTCGGCCAGGATCTTCTCGCGGCCCGATGGCACGCCACTCAGTGAAGGCGACCGGCTGGTGCAGAGCGACCTCGCCGAAACGCTGTCGGCTGTCGCCGCACAGGGCCCGCGCGGTTTCTATGAGGGGCCGGTCGCGGAGAAACTCGCCAAGGCCGTGGCCGACGCGGGCGGCATCATGACGCCGGCCGATTTGAAATCCTATCAGGCGGTGATCCGCGCCCCGGTGCGCGGCACCTATCGCGGCTATGACATCGTGTCGATGCCCTTGCCGTCGTCGGGCGGCGTGGTGCTGGTGGAGACGCTTAATATCCTCGAAGGTTTTCAGCTCGCCGATCTTAAACAGGGATCGCCGGCTTCGCTGCATCTGCTGATCGAGGCCATGAAGCGCGGTTATGCGGACCGGGCGCGCTATCTCGGCGATCCCGCCTTCGTCAACGCACCGATCGGGACGCTCACCGCCAAAGATTACGCCGCTAAACTGCGGGCAACCATCTCCGCCGATCGCGCCACGCCGTCGAAACAGCTCGTTTCCACCGCGACCTCACCGCACGAGGGCAGCAACACCACGCATTTTTCCGTCGTCGACGGCAGCGGCAACGCAGTCAGCAACACTTATACGCTGAACTTCAGTTACGGCGTCGGCCTCGTCGCCGACGGCACCGGCGTGCTGCTCAACAACGAGCTTGACGATTTCACAGCGGCGGTTGGCGCTTCCAATGCCTACGGCCTTGTCGGCTACGAGGCCAATTTGCCCGGGCCGGGCAAGCGGCCGCTGTCCTCGATGTCGCCGACCATCGTCCTGAAGGACGGCAAGCCGGTTCTGGTGACGGGCTCGCCCGGCGGCAGCCGCATCATCTCGACCGTGCTCCAGGTGATCGTCAACGTGCTCGATTACAAGATGGACGTGGCGGCCGCCGTGGTCGCACCGCGGCTGCACCACCAATGGCTGCCCGACGAGGTCCGGATCGAGAGCGGCTTTTCCGACAATGTGCTGCTCGAGCTGAAGGCGATGGATCATCTCATCGTCACGCCGATGGGGCAGACATCGGCGAATTCGATTGCGGTGACCGCCAACGGTCCGCTCGGCGCGCCCGATCCGCGTAGCCGGGGTGCGGAAGCAGCGGGGCAGTAACCCTGTCGTTGCATGGCGCGAAGGCCGGCGGCCGGCTTGCGCAGGCCGCCGCGCGTGCTACCACCGCGAGGCCAAAGAGGCCGCAAAAGAAAACACTGTCGGGAAACGCACATGACCACCGTTGATCCGAACCAGCGCATCGAACGCGCCGAGATCGAGGACACCAGCCTTCTTGCTTTCTATCGCGACATGAACGCGCCGGAGCGGCGGACGTTCTGGGCCTGCGCCGCGGGCTGGGCGCTCGACGGCATGGACTTCATGATCTATCCGCTGGTGATCGGCACCATCATCGCGCTATGGAAGGTCGATGCGGGATCGGCCGGCCTCGCCGGCACCGTGACGCTGCTGGCTTCCGCCATCGGCGGCTGGCTCGGCGGCTATCTCTCCGATCATATCGGCCGGGTCAGAACGCTCCAGATCACCATCATCTGGTTCTCGTTCTTCTCGCTGGTCTGCGCGGTCGTGCAGAATTTCGAACAGCTCCTGATCGCACGCGCGGTGCTGGGCCTCGGCTTCGGCGGAGAGTGGGCGGCGGGCGCCGTGCTGATGGGTGAAGCGATCCGGCCGCAATATCGCGGGCGAGCGGTCGGCTCGGTGCAGTCGGGCTGGGCCGTCGGCTGGGGCCTCGCGGTGCTGTCGCAGGCGATCCTGTTCTCGGCTTTGCCGGCGGAGACGGCGTGGCGCTGGATGTTCGTGGTCGGCGCGCTGCCGGCGCTGCTGGTGTTCTACATCCGCCACTCCGTGACCGAGCCGGAGATCGCGGCTGAGGCCCGCGCCAAGCAGGCCGCGAGCGGCAATCGCCCGGCGCTCTGGGAAATCTTCTCCGGTCCAATCCTGAAGACCACGATCCTGGCGTCGCTGATGGCGACAGGCTGCCAGGGCGGCTATTACGCCGTCACCTTCTGGGTGCCGCAGTTCTTGACCAAGGAGCGGCATCTGTCGATCGTCGGCTCGACCGGCTATCTCTCGACGCTGATCATCGGCTCCTTCATTGGCTATCTCACCGGCGCCTGGCTCGCCGACCGGATCGGACGGCGCAATCTCTTTCTGACCTTCTCGATCGGCGCGATGGCGGTGGTGCTGCTTTACACGCAGCTGCCCCTCACCAACGAAATCCTGTGGGTGCTCGGCTTCCCGCTCGGCTTCTTCGCCTCGGGCTATTTCTCCGGCGTCGGCGCGTTCCTGACCGAGCTTTATCCAACGCGACTGCGCGGCTCGGGCCAAGGGTTCTGCTACAATTTCGGCCGCGGCATCGGCGCGCTGTTTCCGTTCCTGGTCGGAGCGCTGTCGGCGACGACGTCGCTTGCGAATGCGATCGCGATGTTCGCGGTGGTGGCTTACGCGCTGTTCTTCATCGCCGCTTTCGCGCTGCCGGAGACGCGCGGGCGCGTGCTGCACGCGGACTGATGAAGGCCAACTATCGTCCGACCTGATACGGCCCGCCCTTTTCGAGGGCGCGACTGTATGCCGGCCGCGCATGAATGCGCTCCAGGAACGCCATCGCCTTGGGATGGCCGAGCTCGAGCCCGCCGCGCGCCTGGGCTGCCTCGAGCGGAAAGCTCATCTGGATGTCGGCGGCGGTGAATTCGTTGCCGGCGAACCACTCGCTCTTGCCGAGCTCGCCTTCCCAATAATCCATGTGCTGCTTGATCTGCGGATTGACCAATGCGGTGAGCGCCTGGTTCGAGACCTTGCGCACCAGCGGGCGGAGCAACGCCGGCGCGCGCTTCGGCATCAGCGTGAACAGCAGCTTGAGCAGCAGCGGCTGCATCGCCGAGCCCTCCGCATAGTGCAGCCAATAGGTGAAGCGCAGCCGCTCGGGCGTGTTCGGCGGCGGGACCAGCCGGCCGTTGCCGTAGGTGGCGATGAGATATTCGATGATCGCGCCGGATTCAGCGATGGTGTTGCCGTTGTCGGTGATGACGGGCGACTTGCCGAGCGGATGGATGGCGCGCAGCTCCTTCGGCGCGCGCATGTCCGGCTGTCGCTGATAGCGCACGATCTCGTAGGGCACGCCCAACTCCTCGAGCAGCCACAGCACGCGCTGCGATCGGGAATTGTTGAGGTGATGAACGGTCAGCATCGCGTGGTCCCCGGGGCTAGGCATGGTCGATCGGCCGCGCGTTCGTGCCAGCCCGGGAACGCAATGTCGAGCCATCCGGTCGGATATTTTAACCCGGGTATATTGACCTTTGTAATTCACCCGGGTATTAAAGTCGCCACCGTGATCAATATGGCAATGATTCCAATGCAGAAGACTTTCACCGCTTTCCAAGGGCATCGCCGTCTGGTCTCCGGGCCGGCAGGAGAGGTCGCGCTGGTCGTCAAGCGGATGGCGGAGCGGCCGGACGAGCCCATCGTCATCTTCGAGGACGCCACGGGCCGAACGATCGACTTCGATCTGCGCGGCGGAGACCGCGAGGTGCTGGCGCGGCTGGCGAAGCTTGTCCCGTCCCCGGTTGAGGAGACGCCATCGCCGAGCGGGCCGCGCGGCCGCGGCCGGCCGAAGCTCGGCGTGGTCGCGCGCGAGGTGACGCTGCTGCCGCGGCACTGGGAGTGGCTCAGCGCGCAAGCAGGCGGCGCTTCGGTCGCGCTGCGGAAACTTGTCGAAGAGGCGCGGCGTGCCAGCGGCGACAAGGATCGCGCGCGGCAGGCGCGCGATGCGGCCTATCACTTCATGTCGACCATGGCCGGCAATCTGCCGCAGTTCGAGGAAGCTTCGCGCGCGCTGTTTGCGGATGACCGGCGGCGTTTCACCGGACTGATCGCAGATTGGCCCGCCGACATCCGCGACCACATCGTCAAGCTCGCCTACAGCGACCGCGCTTGAGCTTGAGGCGTTCGTACGCGCAACTCGCGCCCAACGTGTTCGCGCGCTCACAGTATTATGACCGTCATTAAACGGTGGACCTGTGGTGCGCGCCGCGCCACAATGGATGGCAATCCAGATCAAGAAGCCAGGTCAGGGAGGATGATTTTGACCCGCACAGCCCCGCAATTCCTATTCGATTTCGGCAGCCCGAACGCCTATCTCAGTCATCTCGCGATTCCGGCCATCGAGCAACGCATCGGCGTTAAATTCGAGTACGTGCCGATCCTGCTCGGCGGCATCTTCAAGTCGACCAACAACAAGTCCCCGGCCGAGACGCTTGCCGGCGTCAAGAACAAGCGGGAATTCCAGGCGGTCGAGACCGAGCGCTTCGTCAAGCGCTTCAAGGTGCAGCCCTATGTCTGGAATCCCTTCTTCCCCGTCAACACGCTGAACCTGATGCGCGCGGCGATCGCGGCGCAGCTCGAAGGCGTGTTCGAAACATACGTTGAGGCCGCCTTCCATCACATGTGGCGCGAGCCGAAGAAGATGGACGATCCGGAAATCGCGGCCAAGGCGCTGGCGTCCTCCGGCCTCGACGCGCAAAAGCTGTTCACCCGCGCGGCGGAACCGGAGGTGAAGGGCAGATTGATCAAGAACACCGAGGAGGCTGTTGCACGCGGCGCGTTCGGCTCGCCGACCTTCTTTGTCGGCGACGAGATGTTCTTCGGCAAGGAACAGTTGCGCGAGGTCGAGGAGATGGTCTCGGGGAAGTGATTTTCGTATGATGGACAGATCGAGCCATCATCTCTGATGTCGTCCTGGCGAAAGCCAGGACCCATTACCCCGACTGTATATTGTCGGGCAAGCTGGAGCCCCAGCTCGTCACAGCCACAGCCTTCGGTGGTTATGGGTCCTGGCTTTCGCCAGGACGACA
>NZ_JBVVPQ010000098.1:0-21231 GCF_055811695.1 Bradyrhizobium sp. MI1.3
AGCTCGATCTCCTTCAGGCTAGGCTGATTGGCGCGCCATAAAAACAATCACGATCATCGAATATGCGTCAGAGCCAATTTTGGACGCCGATCCCCCGGCTTAGGGGGGCAATATTGCAGGCCGAATGCCAACCGGACTCCGGATGCGACGATTCGTGGAGCTGGTCGTGTAGCGCCTTGGCCTGCTTCTCCGTGTCGCCAATGACCGGGCCGGATTTGAGCTGGCAAGGTCGAAGGACGCTGCAGGCACGTATGACCAATAGCGCGGTTCGAAGCGATTACGAGCTTCGCGCGACGCGGAGCGGGGCTTCCGTGAACAGAACTTTTCGGGCGGGCGCTCAATAGTACGCTAAGACAAATGGACTGGTAGCTCGGTCTCCTCGGATCGCGTTGATGAGCCAAGTTCGCTGCCGAGCCATCAGGCCACGGGTTCGAAACACCAGACCCGCCGCCTGTTGCTCTTCGCTATTCACGGCCACGAACCGCATGCTCGGCCGCTGAGCGGCTTTGCAAGCGCCGTGGCGTCGATCGCATTTTTCTTCTGTCGCTCCCCGAAAGGTTTAAGGTAAAGCAGACTCCCTGCGCGCCGATATTGACCTGACCTATTTGACCGCCGTTCGGGTTCGCACTAAAGAGCCACAACTTCGGCAAGGTAAGTCACCGTCGGGACAATTCGCCAGTGCGCACCGGCATACCATCTCTCATCACTTCGTCGCGGTCGCCGTATACTGCAACCTTCCCTTGGTTGAGCAACAAGACCTTGTCGCAGTTTGCGACTATCGATACATTGTTGCTGGCGACCACGACCACTGCGCGGCGCGCCTTGAGCCTCGTGATGGCGGCGGCAAGCGCGTCGCGGCCATTATTGTCAAGACTTGAACCCGGTTCGTCGAGCACGACAAGGAGGGGATCGCGGTAAAAGGCCTTCGCTAAAGCTATGCGTTGCTCCTGGCCAGTAGAAAGTATCATACCGCGCGCGCCAACGCGGGTTTCATAGCCATCAGGCATCAGGATGATCTCATCGTGGACGCCCGCATCCCTCGCGGCCGCGATAACGGCCTTGGCTTCTATTGAGTCGAAGCGGCAGATGTTTTGTGCAATCGACCCACCGAACAATCTAAAGCGCTGCGGCAAATAGCCGATCTGCCGACTAAGAGCCCGCTCATCTAATTCATCTACAGCTTTCCCCTCTATCCAGATTCGACCGTGACGAGGCTTCCAATCCCGGACCAACGCGCGCAACAGCGAAGTCTTGCCTGCGCCGTTAGGCCCCACAATCGCGAGTGCTTCACCAGCCGCAATTCGGAAGCTGACGCCACTTAGTATCTCTCGTCCGCTTCTAGGGTCAGACAAGTGGAGGTTTTGAGCCTCAATACTGCCGGTTGACACGAGTGAGGCTGGTTGGGCATTTTGCCCTGACGGTTCACCCAACGCCGGAGATAGTTGTGTGGCTACTTGAGGCGCCGTGCCGAGAAACGACTGCTTAACGTCTTGGGCCACTCCTTCTTCTGATCGTCCTTCAACCGATGCAACCGTTCGCAATGCGTCAGCCACGCGGCGCTTTTCATCATCAAATCCGGACTTCAGAGGTAGAACTACTTCGACGCTAACTGAGCCGCCAATTTCTCTTTCTAGAATTGCGACACCCTCGACCTTGCAGGGTTTCGACTTCCAGCCTTTTCGAAGAAGGTAAGCCGCGAGGGATTTTCCACCTATCCCCTCAGCTGCAATGAGACTTGGCCGAGCGTTAATCATGGTACAAATCGCCGCTTTGACGCTTCCATCATTTTTGAAATTGCTGCTGACGTAAGTCGATTGGTGGGCGGAATTGAAACACGAACGGTGCCAGTATTTCGTGTTCGTACGCCAGCATCCGTCCACCAATATCCGCTCGCGTTTAGCATCAGGCAATCTGACTTTTCGATAAGCCAGCTTTCCCGAGCTACTGGGAAGCAAATCAAAAAAAGATAATATGGGGTTGCGCTAGGCTGACGCTCTACTATTAAGTCGTAATTTCTGGCTTTTAGATCAAACTTAACTTCGCCGCCGCCCATGACGTGGATAGTTGCTGCCTTAAGCTGAAAATCAACGGGGTAGCCAGTTTCTATATATCTTTGATCTTTCCGAACAACGTGCTTTAAGGTTCCATCAACTCCGTAATCGAGTCGACTTACTGCAATGGTTACCCCCGCTGCTGACGCAGCAGCTTGAACAAAAGCTGTTGCAAGCTCGTCCAAGAGATGTGTCGGAGGAAGGGGCATATGCATCGGCAAGTTGAGCCAAGTTCTCATACTAGCACTGTCATGTAGCTCCCGGTAGCGATTCCCGTCGCTTAAAAGGCGGACAAGTCGACATACGCCGCCTTGTAAGACCATCTTTCCGTCGTCCGCACCGAAGTACATCGGCATCAGACAGCCTCTCGGTGCCCACAGCACGGTCTACGCGTGACGCCTGGGACCCATGTAGCGGCGCCGCTCCGTCAATCGATCCCAGCCCTCTGTCGGGCGTAGGCGATCGATACCCGGCTCCGTGCCGACGATCGCCTCGGTCATTTCCTGGCACGAGGCGGCAAATTCGTCGTGCGCGCGGTCACCCCGGAAGATCTGGACACGATTGCGGCGGACGCCGATCTCACCCTCGTGGCGACAGGCAAGGGCGGCTGTCGGGCCTATTCCCGGTTGATCCGGATCGCACTGTCTACGCCGGACCGCAGCGGCACCTGCTGCTCGCAACGTTCAAGGAGCTGAATCGTGCCGATCATCAGTTCGCTTATCGCAGCTCGGACGGCGCCAGGCACAACTGGTTCAACATCCATGCCGATTTCGGCGAGACCTTCTTCGGACCTTATCTGCACAAGGACCTCGGCGCCACGCGGGCGTTCATTGGGTTCGCCAAGCCTGGCAGCCCGTGGATCGACATCTTCAACAGCGTCACGGATACTCAGAGTGCGGGTGACGCCGTGGTGAGACTGTTCGCCACCTATTTTCCTGATGATATCGAGCTGATCGATCAGCTGGAGCCTCTGCATGAGGATCCGCACTCCTGGCTCCTCGGCGCAGTCCCGCCGACTGTTCGACGCGCCGTAGCCCGCACCAAAAACGGACACGCTGTTGCTGCACTCGGAGATGCCGCCGTCTCTTTTGATCCACTTGGCGGCCAGGGCGCGCAAAATGCAATCGTGCAATCCGTGCTCCTGATCCGAGCGCTCAGCGAGCACAAGGACAAGATCACCTACGAATGGCTGCAGGATCAATTCAACGCGCATTGGGACCATCGCGCTGAGGCAGCGACGGAAGTTACCAGGCTGTTTTTGGGTGATGACAAATACAAGACGCATGCTGAGCTGCTATTACCCGCCGCTGCCGTCAACGCAAAGATCGGAAGCGCGTACTTCGATTTCCTCTCCGAGCCACAGCCATTGCTCGGCATCCAGAGCCGAGAGCAGATAGACAACTTTATCGAGAATTTGGCAGGAGAAGCGGCCGAAACCGTCTTGGCAAGGTTCAAGGCACCCAGCCAACTTACGCGGGCGAAAGCGCTGGAGCGTGTGGTGTTGTCTTAAGCTATCTGGTCGAAACAACGCTCATGTGCATATCCTTGCATGGAACGAACAGCTTCCGGCGATCAATTACGTTCGGCGTGAACCCTCAAGCACCAAGCTGGCCGACAGCATGATCGCACCAACCCAGAACGCACCCCAGCAATAACCGGCTATATTTACGGGGTGCGCTCCCCGACAAAGCGAACGGGCGAGTTCGCAAATGGTGAAACGGCCGACAAGGCAAAGGCCGGCCTCTCGGGCAATCAGCCTTTAAACCGTACTCTGCCGCAGAGCAGTATTTCCATCCGCGCCTGACGCGCACGAGCCGCAGAAATCAACTCCGTGGCGACCAAAATGCGGTGATTGTGTCAAGGCAAGTGATTCGGCCCATTTCCGGCTGCTCGACGAGAAACCGGAACGGCAAGAAGGAGATGCAAATGAACGACGATGAGGCGATGCATTACATTGCAGAGCACGTCAAGGTGCCCCGCCTTCATGTGACCATCGCCAAAGGGTTTATCCTGAAGAATTTTCACCCAACGACGTCCGACCTCATCAACCGCTTCTTGCAGTCGGTTGAAGCAAAAATGCCTCAGAAACTCGTACTGCATCCGTCAGTCGATCCGGTTCCGACACTCGACGCTGTCGTCAGTGCGATCTCATGGCAACTCGCAGCCTGCGAGGCCATTTGGGGTCTCATCGCGAATGCTGCGGTTTTTCCAGCGTCAACCAACATGTACGGTGCATTTGGGAATTTGCAATGGACGACCGTCGTGCCTGGAAGTGGAGGCAGTTCGTCAGGATTTTCGCTCGAAGAATATTCGATTCAAGTCCCGGACAGGCTGGCACTGCCAAAATCCTCAAATCCTGATCTCGATCTACCGCTTACCGATCCGGATTTTTACCTGAAGGAGCTAAACCTGCCAGGTCTCGTGCCGGCGGTCGATACGGCACTCCGCGAAGCAGTGCGATGTATCCGGCATGGGCTCTATTTAGCCTGTCTTGCAATGCTGGGCCGCGCATCTGAAGCAGCCTGGATTGAGACAGGGCTGGCACTCGCGTCAGTAGTACCGGCGGGATCATCGATCGATGGCACCAAAATAGGAGACCAACTTCAAGACCCCTTTGTCGGCATCGGCAGAAAAATAAAAATCGTCCTCGACTCATACTCTCACCAAGAGGTTTTCGGTAGCATCACCAAGGCGAGCGGAGTCAAGCTTCAGGATCTGAGAAATTGTGTGGTGTGGGCTGATTGTGTGCGCGAGTCCAGAAATTCGATCCACTACGGGGCCGAACCGGCGATGTCCAATTCTTATGAAAAAGTTGCTACACTTCTGATTGGCGCGGTGCCTCACATTCGGCTTCTGGCCGCACTTACAGACGCCGCTCGAAGGAATGCGTAGCATAAGCGCTTGTTACCGGGCTGCGCTACCTACGCCGCGCGCCACGGTCTTGACCGCCTCATCAAGCAGCGGCGGCTGCAATGCTCTCGCCTCCGACACCGAGCCGACGACTGCCTCCGCGAAACGGGTATTCGTGGAGCTCCGGAAGCGTCTCGCACACGAGATTTCGTCGGCCGGAGAGTTGCTCTACGCGGCGGGAACCGGATCGGCAGAAGGGCCTTCGTTGCTTGGCCTAGGTGGCAGAAGGATGCCTGTCCAGTCGATCTCGGCAAGTTCGGCTGGCAACGAAGCCTCGTAGGTGCGAAGGGCCGCGTGGCGTGGGTGAGAGTCCACCGCGAAGGCGACCAATGCACGGGCCCGTGCGTTGTTACCGGCGCGACGGTTGACCTCGGCCACATAGAGCGACAGGGCAGCTTCAAGCAGGAGCCCAATTTTAGTCACGCTCGCTGTATGCCGTGTCTTGAAGTAGGTTTTGTGCAATTCCTCTAACTGCTCCAACGTCCATTCAACCCGGTTACCCGTGATCAGATGGGCGACGAAGCTCTCGACGGTAGGGGCATCGAAATCAGCTTTATGCTTCTCAAAGAGGGCCGGCCATTGTTTGCAGCTGAACTCAGGGCCTGCAAACTGATGAAACAGAAAATACAGTGTCAACATCGGGAGCCGCTGGCTAGGCTTTCGTAACCCTGACACCGAGTGCTCAACCATAGTCAAAATCGGCCGCAGGTCCGTGAGCTTGGCGTCCTTTTGATGCAGGAGTACGGCGGCGGTGATTTGCTCCAAAAACGCCGCAAGCCGTACCGGCGCGGTTTTATGATCGAAGCCCCCGGTCGAGGCCACCCAATATTCGGGAGAAAGCTTGACCGTAACAATGCCCGGCAGCTCTCGTCGATAATCGAAAGCCTCGCGTTCAACTATGCGACCGCGCGCGATGAACTGCATGATGACGTGACGCGCGAGCCGAGACAGGCCTGCAAACGATAACGTTTTCCTGTCGTCGACCTCGGTCGCCTCGGGAAAGCCACTTATGGTTAGCTGACGGGGAACATCACGCAAGACATGCACGTAGCTCGATCGGATCGAGTAAGCCTGTTGAAGCGCAATGGGAAGATCAGGTCGGCTTATCGGTCCCTGGGCGCCAGCGGCCTCTTCCCGGAAGAATGACGGCGCGACATGGGCCACGGCGAAATCGCGGAAGCGTCGCGCCAGCGCGACATGCTCGTTAGAGAGAACCGCATCTCGGACTCCAGCGGCGACCCCCTCGGAGGCATTCTTCAAGACTTGGTCAATCTCGTTCCGTTTGCGCGGGTCGTAGTCGCTCCACTCGGCTACATGACCATCAAAACCCTGCGCGAGAGATTCTATCGACGTAACGAACAGCGTGTAGGCCAGATTGAGATCGTCCGCCAAGCGATGGGAACCGATCACGAACTGCCTGATGGCGCGCATGGCTCCCACAAACGTCTCACGCTCGAGCCCGATTAACTGCGTGATGAATGCAGCTAGCGCGGCGGCATCGCCATCCCCGGCATGGACATCCTTGTCGAACATGCGGCGGATGAACCGGCTTGGCACCGCCTCGATACCGAGGCTCGGCCGTTCGGCAAGGAGAAGGCGCCGCGTAAGGTCAGGATCGGGAGTGCAGGTGACATTCAGGAAGAAGGCGATGACGGCGGCGAAGTCATTCAGGAGGTCATCTCCAGTTGTCGCAACAAAAACACCCGGCTTGGGCCCGTCGGGATATTTCTCCTGTTTCTCCAACATCTCGCATGTGAGCGTCGCAAGGGAGTGGAGGCCGGTCGAGGGAAGAAGGGACCCCACGGGCGTGTTGATCTTCTCGCCTCGCATAACGCGGTAGTTGGTGTAGAAAATCGCGCGGTGTAGCTTTTCGTATCGCTCGCCCGGCGGAAAGAATTTTTCCGTGATGATCTGCAGCATGACTCGCGACCTCTTGTCAGCTTATGACCGAGCCGGTTCGGGCGGAAACCTGTTCAATCCTTCAGGCCGCGCATAACCGGTCTTGTCAAATATCTCTTCAAAGAAGGCCAACAGGGCCGTGTCGATCGCCACAGCATCGGCCGAAACGAGCTCGGCCCGCACAATGGCTTCCTCGAATTGAATCGGACCGCGAATGTCATGCTGACCGACGCCGAGATGCGCCCCCCGCATGTTCAGCAGGCCGAGTTCGATTTCACACGGGAACGCCAGTCCGAGATGCTGGACGGCGAACGGCACGTTCGTATGGAGCGCGCGATAAAAGCCCTTCTCCAAGGCAACTACTGGAATGATCGGCAACGGAATGTGCGCCGGAAGCCATGCGCGCTCGCGCGTGATCAACGTATCCGTCAGGCTCCAGAGCTCGCCGTTCTGAAAGACTTGGGTCGCCCAGCGCAGCGGTGCTGGTCCCATCGTATAAGCGCCAGCGGGATCGTAGTAGATCGCCCCGTACGCGTTCACCGTGGCAAGGCAGCCGTGGCCGGTCGCGCGTATCATTTCGGATTGATTGACGTTGGCGTTCAGGCTCGACACCGTCAGCGGCTTTTCCCGGCGTTCCATGGGAATAATTCGCATGTAGCCATCGGGGGCGCCTGCGAACGCAAACCGGACCCGATCGACGTCGGGTACGCCGACCTCGGCAAGCGCCTCGCCCTGCGCGAAATAGCTGCCCTTGCTGAAGGTGGACGACGTTTGCAGGAAGGCAGGCTTCGCCTTCCGCGCGCGATCCTGACCGCCATCCAGCCCTGAAAGGATCTCGAAGGCTGCGGCGCTTGCTGCGTCGGCTGCGCGCTGTTGCGATCCTTCCTTGTCGGCGGTCGCCTTGCCGGACAACAGGTCCGAGATGCCGCGAATGACGGCGCCGTGCGTGGGGTGACTGATATGCACCCCCTTCAGGAAGCCGCTGCCTTCCATCTCGACGGCGACGGCATCACCATAGTGATTCTTGATCAGCGTCGCGGTGGCGGTCTTCTTTGAAGCCACGACTTTCTCGCCTGCCGCGATCGGCGCGACGAAGAACGCGGGGTCTCCCTGCTTGAGCGCAGGATCGAGCCGCGATTTCCAGTTGTTTCCCTGGCGGATAACGCGGGCGCGCTGTTCCAGCGCATGCGACGTATTTTGCACATCAGGACGCGGCTGGAAACCTTTGGCGGTGTCCTTGCCGGACTCATAGCCGTAGACCCTGGTTGCGACCACCACGTCGCCGATGGCCACATCCTTCACCCCGCCGGCGACGCCGACAAACAGCGCAACATGGGGCTTGTAATGCTCAAGGGCTCGGACCGCGATTGCGGCGGCGCCCGCATTGCCGGGGCCAGCCTCGACCACCGCAATATCCCAGCCGCCGAACTGCCCTTTGAAGAAGCCGGTACCGTTGACTGTCTCGACGGCGTGCTTCCCGAGTTGCCGCAAGACGGCGCGCGTCTCGACCTCGAAGGCGGTGACGATGACAGCAGTGGGGGATAGGCGTTGTGGCACGCGGTAGGCTCGATTGGTGTGGGGATACCCCCTAATATACAGGTGCTCGTTCCTCTTCGCCTAGCGAAAATCGCGATGAAACCGATGATCGGCTGGTGCTGCTGCTGGTCATCATGATGATCATCATGATCGCCGCGGCTAAGGCGCCTTCTCCCCGTCCTTCAGTGCGCGAGCTTCCTTTGCGCGCGGCATCAAGAACTCCGCGAGCGTCTTGGCCACATCCGTCAGCGGGCCCGGGTCGACCGCGACCTGTCTGGTGAACGCCGCCCACTGATCCTTCTTGCCGGCATCCTCGGTAAAGGCCGGGGTGAATGCATCCGGCAGTGCGGTGGGAATGTCGGTGTTGCGGCGCGCGAATGTCGCCTTGATGGCGCGAGCCAGCGTGTCGCCCTCGAACTTGTAGGAGCGGATCAGCACCCAGACGTCGTAGAAGTCTTTCAGGCGTGTGTTGGCGAGGCCAAGCGCGACCATCGCCTGGAATTTCTCGGCGATGACGGTCTCGCGCGGATAGGAGCGCAGCTTGGGAGCCGGAAAATCCAACAGCACCGGGAGGTCAGTTTCCTGCACGCCGGGCTCGATGGCGTCGCCGAATGCGATATCGATTAGGACGCGAACGCGGGCATTATCGACCGTGGCATTGCCCTTGATCCGGACGCCGCCGTATTCGTTTTCGTCGCGGATGCGGTCGACGGTGAAGCTGGCCGGGTCGAAGATGACGCCGTCGGCGGCGTCGACGGCGGCGACCTCCTTGAAGATCGCCAAGAGCGCGTTGGGGTCGGGATCGCCCGAGCCGAGAAGGTCAAGGTCGCGCGTCGGCCGGAACTGGTTGTCGACCCAGGTCGCGAGCAGCATCGCGCCCTTGAGAACGAAGCGGTTACGATAATCCGTCGAGCCGAGGCGATAGAGGAGCCGTTCCAGCACGTAGCGGGTGAGGAGAAGGTCGAAGGGCTGATTGCGCTCTCTGGAGAGCGTGAGCAGTCGCGCGCGAACCGAGGCAGCGACATTCTTGGGCGGGTTAGCCATTGGCGGTCATCGCTTCGATATAAGGTTGCATGGCCTTCCAAACCCCGGCTTTGCGCGCGAAATCCGCGATCTCCGAAGGCTTGGCCTTGCGGGTTCGCAGGGCCTCGCGCAGGCCTTCAAGCGCGAGGTTGAGGCCGGTGCTGTGACGGTAGCGTGTCCCGGCGCTCCGCCGGTAGCGAAAAAGATCGACGACGGTCTTGGCGGGGCTGAAGATCTTGACCGGGCAACCTTCGATCGTATGAATCTCCACGCCCTCCTGAAGCCGCTCCGGGTTGAAGCGAACGAACTGCATTGGCGGATTGGTTGGAAGGGGCTGACGGTCTTTGGGGCCGATGGCAAGCCAAACCGTGGAGGGGATGGTATCGGTCAGGTCATGGAAAGCGAGCGCTGAGGTCAGCGCGACGACCCCTTTAGGTACGCGTTTGGCGGCTTCGGCGAGGGAATGGTGCGTATCGATGGGCGCGTCGGGCAGTTGGTAGAGACCGCGCCCGAGTTGGACAACGAGGCCTTTTTCCTTCATGCGGGCGATAGTCGCGGCCGTGATGCCTGCCCTGGCAAGCTCGGAAGGGCGCGCGATGCCGCGCTCCTTCAGGAGTTCGATGACACGCTCTTGTTGGGTCGAGGATGGCTTGGCCATGGCTTATGATCCGATTTGTCGGATATACCCTATTTATATCCTGCATTTCATATCAAACGGAACTACCGCTAACAACCCGCAACTCGTTCCGCAACCCCTTGATAGATATAGACATCCTACGGGCCAAAATCCGATCCGGTACAGCCCGCTGCCCGCAAATGTCGTGGTCGGCGACGGCCATGCTGGCCGCGATCGCGTCCATGACCGCCGGATAACCGCGCAACTTATGCGCGCCCAAACCGCCGCCTCACGCAGTCGATTGCCCGAGCCAAGGCGCTTGTTCCTTCCGGATAATAGATGCCGGCGCCATCGATCTTCGAAAGGTCGATGCCGGCATCCGTAAGCGTTTTCATCATCGTCTTGAAATCCTTCCATTGCTGCTTTGACTGAAGGAGCCGCACGCCAGGTAACGTGGCGTGATGGCTGGCCCAACTCCGCAGCATTTCGTCGGGAATTTCCTGAACGACATGGGCATCGTGGCCTACGAGACCGTTTGTCCGCGCCAGCTTCTCACCAGTTTCGTGCTCGCGGCGCAAATGCCAGGCGAGGAAATCAGCCGCCTGTAGGGGAGCGTACTGAAGCTCCTTGTCGCTTTTGAATGCCGGAAGCCCATCGATCAGATTTTGCGCCTCCGCCGGGAGGGATTTGATGATCTCGCTGAAAAACATCTCGACATCGAAATCGACACCCTGTTGCTCGTCGAATACGAACCGGATGGGCGCCCGTACTGGGCTTTCCGCGACATAGCGTGAGACAGCAGAGACGACCGTGAAGCACATCGTGAAATGCAGCCGTCCGAAGCCGTATGGCGAGACCGGCTTCAGTTCGTTCTCGAACAGCTGACCATTTGCCGAAACTTCGTAGGAGATTGGCTTATAGTGGGAGATGATGGCAGAGAGCCTTGCGAGCTTGGCATCCCGCAGTTTTTCGTCCCACCGGCTGTAATGAAATTGCCCGCTGAGGTTATGGGCTTCGGATGCTTTCAGGTACTCGATCGCAGGCCACGCTTTTAGTTCCTGGTACCAATCCTTGGAGAACGAGGCCCACACGTCTGCGCGATGGAGATAGCCGGCCAGAAACAATCGCTTGTCGCCAGCTTGTGCCTTGGAATCATCGGTAAATGCTTGAAGTAAATTCAAGCCGTATTCCCTCTGGTCAGCCTCAAAAGCGTGCAAGGCGCAAACCACCGTATAGGCTTGAGCAACCGCGTATCAAGGTTCATTTGCCGATGGTATCGCGATCGTTGGCTGGTCCAGCCGGGCGTTCGAGAATCACGCGCTCGCACTCCAGCGCCGCATCGAAATACTTCCATCCCTGCTGTGCTATAGCGGGCTGCGGGTACAGATCGCGGCGTGGCTGAAATCTCCCATGCGACCCATTTAAGCGCTACGCTGATCGCATCTTTGCCCGTGCATACGAGGATGTCGCCCGGCAGGATTTTCTCTGTGCGAAACGCAAAACACTCCCGAATTCTGTCGGTCGCCATGTAGCTCCTCGACGAACACTGTCCAGCGCCTCATCCTTCATGGACCTGTAGAAGGCGCTTAGGGGATTTGAGGGATTTCCTTGCCTTAGGAAGGCCTCGCTCCAGACGTTTTGTCGCGCCTGACAAGCGATTGACGGATTCGTGACCCCGTTGTGCGCCGCACCCATAGGCCCTCAACATGCTGCTGCCCTCTCCAGACACTTCACTCGGACGCTTGTACGCGCGGTTATCGAACTGGATAGCGCTTGACGATTTTGAGCAGGCTCTTGCGGATTATTTCAAAGGACCAAGGTCTAAGGCGGAGCTTGCCGACTACCGGGCCAAGCGCGGCGCCGTAAAAAAGCTCCGCGACGAAGTCGTGCCGGCTCTCCATCATCTCAAATTCACCAAGGCTCGCGGTGAGATCCGGTTTGAGCTGAACTCTGACGTTCCGGATTGCTGGTTGCGCGGCGCGTCGGGCGCCGTGCCGCAGGGGCTGGAAATCACAGTGGCGCAATCCCGGGAGCAACAGCGGCTGGGTCAGCTAATGAACCAAACGAAGGGGATGGTGCCGGGATATCTTGGTCTGGCGGACGACGCTCCGGAAGCGCTGTACCGGGAGCGCTTGGCACGCGGCCGGATCATGCATAGCACGGAAGGAGCGTTGACGGTCATCGGCAACGGTATCAAGTCCTGCCTTCGCAAGAAGAACCATCCCAAGTACGCAGGGCATGATCTACTGATCGAAGCCCCGTTGCTTAGCATGCCTAACGAGCGCTGGAACTGGATCGAAGATGATCTGCGCACAGCTGCTAGCGCGATGCCGTTTCGCGAAATCCACGTCATTGGCGATCAGGATCGCTCGCCTTTCGGCTTTCGTATCAAATGATAGCCTGCCTAAAGGTCGTCGTCATCAGGCCCCATGCCATCGCGCCACGAGCTCACATCGACGGAGTAGTTGGTGTCGCTGAATGCCATATTGAGGGGATCGTCCAGCGAGACTTGAATGTCGCAATAGAATGGAAACGACAAATCGGCTTCGGCTCCGTCACCACGACGCAGGTCCGAATTTGATCCCCATTGAAGACCAATCGCGACGCTTCCCGTGGCGCGGTAGGTTATGAAGTGCGCGCCGATCGAGCGCACCGATGTATCCCCGACGTAGACTTCCTCGACCGAATGATGCGTGGCAAGCTCGTCGACCTCCAGAATCGTGTCGCCGAGGAGCGTATCTACGGCGGCATCGTCAAGTTCTTGTTGGATCGCGTTAAGGATGGTCGAGCGGCACTCGTGATACGTATCGAGGAAGTTTCCCAGAGCCTCAATCGCACCGGACGCCGCGGTATCCTGTTCGTCATGTCCTTCAATGATCGTATCTTCCCGCCCGTGTACATGCCTGCTTAGGTTGTCGACCGCCTTGATGAGTCTTTGGCGGATTGGTGCAATGTCAATCTGAAGCGTGTCCTTTACAAACTCATCGCTCAACCCGCCCTGGATGGCGAAAACGATGCGTTGCCCACGCGTTGGGGCGTTTCCTTCGCGCTCGGAAACGAACCACTCCGTTTGCACGACCTGATCCACAGGTGCGAGTGCGCCCATCATATGCTCGAACAGGATACGCATGGCTGTGCTGAAGAAGTTGAGCCGCAGCGGGTTGGCGACATCCGCCAGCGCATGTTGTGCTCCGGTGATCGTGGTCCGGGAGAAGTCGTCGATCGCTTTTGGCTTCAAGGCAGCGAGTTGATCGTTGAGCCAGGGCAATGCCATCGTACCCCCGTTAGATTTCGCCGCGCCGGACGCGGCGCTCGTGCTTGTAATCGAAGCAACGAGACGTCCGACGCACAAAGGCGGCTTTATGAAAACGCCATTTCGTTTCGTCATCAAGAATCGAGATAAAGATGTCTCCAGCCATGCTGAGACCCAGTCCGTAGAACATTCGTACAAGCACCATATCGTAGGCTTGAAAGGCGAGGCTGTTGAAGCGGTTTAGGGTCCTAACGCTTTCCATCCCGGTGCCTTTGCGCTCGCGCGACATGGCGCTCTGAAACGGCGGCACAGCGGCATGCACATAGAGCGAGAGATCCCTGTAAAGCGACAGGACGGCCGCGTTGGCTTCTCCGGATTTCTCGAATTCATCGAAGTATCGAAGCTCGGTTACGTAATCCTCAAAGCGCTTGCTACGGTCACCAAGGCCGGCAAGCCTTTCCTCGAACGACTTCGCGTCCGCATGAAAGTCGCGAGAGGACAGCTTGACCGCAGCTTCCAGCAAAAACCGCAATTCACGCCGAGCCGTGTTTTGCACGCCTTCCTCCGCGCTCATCGTGATCGCGAGTACGGCCTCGCTAAGATGCGGGGCGAAGCGGAACATGAGATAATCTTCAGCGGCAGAGTACCGCGTTCCTTTCAGGCGAATATAGGACTGTGCCGCCAGCAGATCGGAGCCGATGCCCTCCAGATAGCACAACCCATCCTGAAAACGAGCGGCTATTTAAAACGTCTTTTTCATAGTTTTCGCGCTTTACCTTCATCGCCCGGAAGATTGCTTCAAACGGGTTCTCGTCACCTTCGGGTACGTGATCGTCATAGCCTGTCGTCATCGTCTGCCTCAGAAGAACTGCTGCGGATCATGGAAGGCGGAAGACAGGCCTTGATCGCGTTGCATGATCGCATCGATGACGGCAAGTGCATTATCCATCAGCGCCGCATCTCGATCACGATCGCCCGGGCATAGCTTGTTTCCATGGAATAGGTTGTTCCTGACTTGCCAAACGGCGTCCAGTAACTGCCGCGTACCGCTTAGCGCGGGCAGTTCATTGCCAAACTTCGGCCTTGCACCGGCCTGCACAAATAGATTCTTCGGCGGTCTCTGGATCAGGATTGAGGCGATTTTGGCGTCCCGGACGGCTTCAAAGAAGTCGCCCGGCAAGTGCGCGGACAGTTTTTCGCGGCAAGCCTCGGCAACCCTGTTGTGCTGGGTCCGGCGGAGGAAGCCGCACTGTTTCATCGCGAACTCGAACCGAGCGAAGGTAGCGAAAAACCGCAGCGTTTCGTCGGCCGGGAGGCCGTTGAGGAGTTGATGCGTGGTCAGCATGCGCTATGCCCGGCCATGAGTTTTCGGGGATGGAATACAGTAAGAATGGGCTGAGGCCGGCCTTAAAGCGAGTCTTGATGATCATAGACTCTTCCGTCAAATAAAACGATATGAGAAGACGCGTGGAAGGCTTTAGCGAGCCCGCCCATGTCTTGCCGAATTACGGCGCTAGCTTTGAGCGAATGAAGGGATCCTGACGGGGTTGCTGGCGCGGTTCCAGACAACACTATAACGGATCAGCGAACGGCGGCTTGCGACGCTCGGCGGTCATCATCATCGCCAGACGGTGGCGCTCCTCCGCGAACTCTGTATGAATCATTTTCTTGGAAACGGAATCGATGGCAAGAAACTTCAGCTTGCCCATATCCGCTTGCGATTGGAAATAGCGGCTAGCTCTTCACTTACCACGACAACGGCTGCGTAAAGGTCAAACAACCGGATAGAGACAACGATCTTCCCAGGAAGAACCGAGCTGTAGGCGATGTGGTGACCCTCGTGGGGTGTCCCCCACGAGCGTCGCGTCGCCAAGCAATATTTCGTACCACTCCGGCACCACGCCTGAGTTTCCCGCCAGCCCTAATTTCGCCCACCGGGCACGAACGGGTAGAAAATCGCACAACGCCGGGTCAACGTGCGTCCCGAGCTCGGAATTGCAGTGATCACACACCCGGTCAATCGTAGGGGACCGCCGATCGCCCGAGGAAACACGTGTTCTTGACGTGGCCGCTCTTGCAGGCAAAAAATACAACGAATAACGTACCCTCGATACGCGGTGATTGATCCTTCTCTAGGTTGTCCGCTTTTGCGCGAACCCAAAGAATGAGCCGCCGAAGCGGTCCTCGAACGGCGGAGGATCGTTGGGAAGCAAAAGAAGCGAAATTGCGAATTCATACTGCTCAGAGAGGACGGTTATTTCAACGACCGGTTCCGGAAACCAAACACCCCCGTCGTGTTGCCGCGTGGCCTGCCGTTCGGCGCTCGATGGTTGAGCAGCCAACGACGCAGCCGGAATGGCGATCGGCCCCGCCGATGTACGGAAATACGCGCCTGTCCGCAGCGCCCTTGCGCTGGAGCGAGCCCAAAGAATGAAGCCGTCCCGCGACACAACAAGAACAGCGCGCTTTTCGGTATAGGAAAGCCAGCGCAGCGCAGCTGCAATCAGCGACACGCGGTACCTGTCCGCACAGTCGGAAATAACGTCCAGGTCAATTGTGGAATCGGGTGGAACAAGCCGGCGAAAATCGTCGAGCGGCATAAGCAAATTGGCGGCGAAAACGTTGGCTTGGTGCTCGACCTGGCCGTATTCGGAATCCCACTGAACGAAATCCAGCTCGCCACATTTGATACCGTCGGGATAAGCAAGGCGGTGCAGAAGGTAATGGCCGAATTCATGCGCAAGCGTAAAATTAATTCGGCCGGTCGATCGTATCTGGTTGTTGTAAAAGATGCCCCACCCTTTCTTGCCCGCCGGAGCCTTGTATAGAGCGCCATCGAAGCCGGGCAGACTGTCCCCGACTATCCTTGAAATCGGGTCATGGGGAAATTTTTGAGCGCTATATTCCTGGGCGACGGCAGTGACGTTAACTGGAAAGTGTTCTGCTCCCAAGACCGCATTCAAAACGTGGGTGATCTCGAAAGCCCAACGCTCGGGAGAGAACGGCGAGGTCATGAGTCATCGCCCCAAAGCTTTACCATCTTTCGTATCTTTGCCTTGGTCGCATCATCCATTTGCCGGTACTGGCGATAGAATTTGGCGTCTGCGGCATCTTCGGTGGAGAGAGCCTCTCCTTCATCGAGAAGGTACTCTATCGTTGTATCAAGCTGATGCGCTATTTTCGCGAGCTTGTCCGCAGATGGGCGAGGCGGGTTCTTATTTTCTAGCTCCCAAATGTAACTCTTACTCGACTCTGAAAGCTCGGCGAGCTTGTCGAGGCTGAAGCCCTTCTCTTTTCGAAGGCGGCGGATTTTGTCTCCGAGCGCTGTGGACATCTGCGTCTCTCCTTTATGAGTAACAATTGGAGTGACTGTCAGGCATTATGTGCCCGCCGAGATACCAACTTCTTACGAATGAGACGAAACAGTTCAGCTTGATGTTGAGCATCGTGCAAGGCGTCGTGATCCGATTTAGACTTTGGGTTTAGCTTCTTACCGATTGCACTAGAACGCGTATCCCGCCATGTACATCCGGTGGCGCCCATATAATAGGCCTTGATGTCGAGCGCGGTAAATCCGAAAGGATTCCTCCCAAGAAATTTGTGGAAATAGTAGTTTACGAAGGACCAATCGAACGGTGCGTTGAAGCCTACGAACACCGCCGTATCACCCTCGAGCACAAAGCTTTCGATCCACGCCGCAAACTTTGCCATCGCCTCCTTTGGAGGAATACCCGTCTTGGCTAATTTCTCCAGCGAGAAACCGCCAACTTCCAAAGCCTTGGGGTCGGCATTTCTGTTGATGGGTTGTAGTTCACAGGAAAATGCACGCGTCGGCTCGTCCACGTCGCAGGCACCGATTGACAGAAGGCTGTATTCTCCCGGTATTGGGCCCGCCGCCTCAACGTCAATCGAAATGAATATTTCGCGTTTGGAGTTCATGAGATCAGGGGCTCTGTGGCGACAAGGGGTGGTCGACTTTGGATCGCAGCCCAATGCTCTCGAAACGCTCGCCGTCGCTCCTCGATCGTTCCTTTCGTCTTCCAATGCAGGCCCGCAAAGGTGTGGATGTCGAATGGATGAGCGCTCCCTTCCTTGACGGTCAGCATTGTCGGAAGGCTCCGACCAAAGGCATAGCCAAGCTCTAAAAAGCAATTTGGTCGCATTCCTGTAATGTCGGCTAGGACGACCCGGCTCCTGTGCAGCTTAGCAAAGATTTCCTGATCGATGCGCGCGTGCTCGTACTTTTGCTGACCATCCACGACAACCATACGATAACCCAGTTCTCCCTCAATTACCGGCTGAACCACCATCTGGAAAAACGCCTCTACATCGGCCCAGTCCTCATGGTCCGGATTCAAAAGTCGAACGACGAACGCGGGCGGCGGTTCCAGATTTTCCAGAAGGTCTATGATGCCCTTAACCTGATCGGCCGTATCGGTACGCGCCGTGAAATTGATGCGATTCATCCAGGTGTGAGCGGTTTGAGCCACAGTTCGAAAGAGGCGCGGAGCCTGACTGCTTGATAGACCTAAGGTGAAAAGCCGGCGCGAGCCCTGATCCGCGGGTGTGACCTTGCAGCCGAGGGGCACAACTGGCTTTCCTGCGTCGTGATACAGGTTTGCCAGGAACAACACCCCCTCAGAACCACCGACAGTAAGGAGGATGTCGCCCCAGCGCGCCTGTGCCTCCATCCGCTTGCTGTTCATATTCCAATGGGACACGTTCTCGATCTGGATGAGATCTGAAGAACGCAATTCATCCCACAGGCCCTGAAATTCCGCGGGGATCTGCTCTTCCGTTTTATGGTGCTGCACGGCAACGAGGAGGGGATTTGGAGCACCGGTCGGGCGACGGGCGAGATTCTTGTGTATTGTCTCCAAGATCAGCCAATCGAAGCAGATCGGCTTGCTGTCGACAGGCCGGACCTTCTCCCCGTCAACGGGTAGCACGAAGGTTACCCCTCGCGCGACGAGTTGCCGGACAACGCCCTGTAGCAATTCGCGGGCCTGAGCGACGTCTGCCGTGGCGGCGTGAGCTAACTCCAGTGACACGCTGCCCGTGATGTGGATGCGGCGTCCAAACAGAGGCGATTTGACCATCAGCAATCCTCCAATGTCGGCGATGCCTTCATGACCAGAACAACAGACTTGAGATGCTCAAACGAGAGCGGGCGATCTGGAAAGGCGAGCGCCAACGCACTTGGATAAAGGCGGGTGCGAATATCGGAGTACGTCCACGACGGCTGACCATTCTTTGCTTCAGTCGCGACTACCAGTTGCGCGATTTGACTTTCCGGCAGGCCAAGGGCTGCCAAATCGAGCTTGAATAGCTGCCTGCGTTCTTCAGCCGTCGGCCTCTTGAATTCCTCGACAATGGCCGCGCGTCTTTGCAGAGCGGGATCAAGGATCGAAAGCCTATTTGTGCAAAGGAAGGTGACGACACGGCCACCAAACCTGCGTAGATCGTCGATACCTTGTATGAGCGTGTTGACGGCAACTTTATCTTCGTGGTGGCTATTGTCCTGAGACCGAGAAGCCGCCAGTGAGTCGCCCTCGTCGATAATAAGGATGGCGCGCCGCCCGCGGCCCGCGGATTGGGTCACGCGGTGGAACGCTTCCGAAAGGTGCGTGCCCATCTCTCCAACCTTGCCGCTTCCGCGAACGCGGTTGCTGAGCTTGAACAAGATCGAATCATCCGCACGAGCCTCTGCAACAATGCGGTTGGCCAGGCATTCGGCGTTGGCCGTTTTTCCTGTACCCACGTCGCCGTGAAAGATGGCGAGGGGATACTGTTCGGCGACAAGTTCGGACAGCAGCAACTTGCCGCCGTGGTGCTTCTTGTTCCAGGCACCGATTTCATCGAGGCTCAAAAGGAGGCGAAGCTGATTGTGAACGCGCTTGTACCGCTCCTCAAATCCGAGCAGTGTCTTCGCTTTGGCGGTTAGCGCAGGGTCCGGAAGCGGAGTTTCGCTGTCGAAGACTTTAGGAGCCGGCTGGTTCATGAGGCAAAGTCCTTTCGCTGCATACCGAATGCGTTGCTGGCATAGTCGCGGTTGCCCGCCGACTTCAGCGTCGCATGGCTGGTGTCGTCGCTTGTTGGACTCCAGTTGATCTTCAGCTTGGAGCTCATCGCGGCGCGCTCGGGTAACGTGTAATCGTCGGTGTGGAACAGAACGATACGCAAGTACGGATTGGCGACCTTGGGCCACATGACCCCGCCGGGGCGGCTCATGGTGAGATCGCCCGAGGCAGTGTTGACGGTGTATTGCACCGCGCACACCTCCTGCGTGAAGTCGCGGAGCAAGGTGATGTCAACCTTTTCAAGGAACCCCTTCTTGGCGAGGGCTTCGACATCGTGGGCATACTCGCGCGCCTTGGCTTCGGTGATGGCGCCGGAGCTCTGGGCGATCATGACGAGATCGGCAGTAAACCTCCGCGCCACCGCCTCGACGTCGGCGTTGGTGTAAGAATACGTCTGACTGGCAGTTGCAGAGTGGGTCATGCAGGTTCCTCGATCTTGAAGCGGGGTCCAAAGATTTCCTTCCACACCTCGGTGTCATCCTCTGCCGAAGCAAAGTGCGCGGCTTCCCAGGCGTTCTGCGCGGCTGCCACAATCACCTGCCGCTCGGCCTCGGTGATGCGGCTAGCGACGTTGTTCAGGCTGTAGACCGGATCGATAATCACGACAGGGTGGCTGAACGTGCCGAACGGCGGCGTGTTCTCGGCGAACTGGATGCGCTCCGTCAGCCCGGATTGCGCGATGTAGAGAAGGATGCGCCGGAACCGCTGCTCAATCGATCCGGTGTTGCCCTCCGTGTCGAGCAGGTGCGCGACGAGCAGCTCGATGATGAACGATTTGAGCGGTTTCAGCTCGGCGTGATTGCGCCACTTCTTCGTCAAGCGGACCAACGTGCGAAAGTCCTTGTCCTTGTTCTTCCGGTCGCGCACGAACTTGATCTGGCAGGGAGCGCAGGTCTGGAGCTTCGAGCCGTCCTGCAAATCGAACTGCCAGCCGTAACCGGCGCGCTGCGAGTCTTCAATGACGGGGACGATGTCCACGCTCAGGCCCGAGCCGACGAACGAGACCGTTGCGGCCTTGCGCTGGATCTCGAAGTCCTCGACATCCTTGTTGGGATAGATCTCGATCAGCAGCTTGTAGATGGTGTCGTTCAGACCCTGGAGCGTCTCATGGTCGATGCTCCGGCCCGAGATGTAGAAGACGACATCGACGTCGACCGGGTCGGTCGAGGTCTTCCGCAGGATCGTGAACTTTGCGAAGGAGCCCGCCTTGACGACCTTCGTGATCTTGATCGCTGTCTTCTCGCGTACCGTGCGGCTGAGTTCGGTGATCAGGCGGTCAACCTGCTCGTGATATTCCTTGCGCTTGTCGGCCGGCAGGCGCAGCACGTTGAAGTCGTAATACTGAAGTTCTGTGTTGTTCAGGGGCACGGGGCGGTTCCTCTAAAGAGTCACAAAAAGTTCGGAATAGCGAACACCGTGACCGAGTCTTTAGGAAAATTCAAGGCGCAAAAGTGCGCCTACTCCGAACACTCACAGGAGATTTTCGACGTTCGTCATGCGCCAGACGCGCGCCATGTAGAAAACTGCAACGCTCGGCAACCAATCAGAATAGCGCCTATAACACCTTGATATTACGAAGGTAAAAGCACATGGATTCCGGGTGTGGAAATCCCTTACCCCCATATGAAAAACCCGCCGAAGGCGGGATAATCCACTGATTTTATTCAGAAGAAACTTCGTCTCACGGATAGGATGTTGAACCTATGCGTTTGGGTTGAAGCGAAGGGGGCTCCCGGCCGCGTCCCAGACGGATCGAAGCGTCCTATTTTGTCAAACGCCATCCGGAACTGCCCCCTTTGCGTCATGAAGAACTGCCCCCCACCATCGGGATTATGATTTCGGTTGAAGGTTGTTTCCGCCGGT
>NZ_JBVVPQ010000099.1:0-20992 GCF_055811695.1 Bradyrhizobium sp. MI1.3
CAATGAATCTGACGCATTGCCGAGGGGCAGGATACCTATGCCCGGTCGAAAGCAGTCGTGCTCCACTTCGAATCAGCGCGTAGGATGGGTTGAGCCCTTGCGAAACCCATCATGCTTCATCATCGGCGGACGGATTGATGGGTTTCGCTGGCGCTCTACCCGTCTTACGAGCTGAGCAAGCGCCTCGTCCTTCGAGACGACCGCTTCGCGGTCTCCTTAGGATGAGGCTGAGTTGCGTCGGGATTCGTTGCAGGTGGAGCCACGTGTTCCGCCCTCATCCTGAGGGCCCGCCAACGGCGGGCGTCTCGAAGGATGTGCCGCGGGGACGCTTACGAGTTCCCCTAAGCCGGCACGATCACCTTGCCGATCGGCCAGAGCGCGATGCCCGCGAGCTTGAGGTGGGCCCAGGCGAAGGGAATGCCGATGATGGTGATCGCGAGGGCCAGGGCGGTGAGGAGATGGCCGAGCGCCAGCCACCAGCCAGCCAGCACGAACCAGATGATGTTGCCGATCACCCCGAGCGGACCGGTGCCGACATCCTCGACACCGGTGACCTCATAGCGGCTGACCGCCCGCGAGCCGAACGGCATCAGCGTGTAGACCGCGATGTTGAACGCTGCCCGCGCCCACGGGAGGCCAATGATGGTGATCGCCATGATGACCGCGGCGATCAGCCAGCCGAGCGCCATCCAGGCGCCGCCGATGAGGATCCAGAGCAGGTTGAGCAGGATGGAAACGGGAGCCATGGGATGATCCGCGAGACGGTGATCCCGTGAGTATAGCACGATGAGCGAGGTTGCGGTCGACGAAGCCGCTCACGAATTCACGGGCGTGTGTAGCCCGGATGAGCGAAGCGACATCCGGGGCTTATTATCCCGGGTATCGCTTCGCTCACCCGGGCTACGCACTACGCACCGTCAGATCTTCCGCCCCGCCTGCTCCCAATAGGGATCGCGCAGGCGGCGCTTGAAGATCTTGCCGGAATCTTCGCGCGGCAGCCCGGCGCGGATCTCGATGTGTTTTGGCACCTTGTAGTCGGCGAGCGAGGCCTTCAGCCGGGCGCGGATTTCGGCGGCGTCGAGCGTGATGCCCGCCTGGGGCTCGACCACGGCCATCAAGGTCTCGCCGAATTCTGCGTCGGGAATGCCGAACACCGCGCAATCATGCACGCCGGGCACGGCATGCAGAACCGACTCGATCTCTGCCGGGTAAATGTTGACGCCGCCCGAGATCACCATGTCGCGCTTGCGGTCGCAGATGAAGACGTAGCCCTCTTCGTCGATATAGCCGACGTCGCCGGAGGTAATGAAGCCGTCGCGATCGATCTCGGCGCGCTTCTCCGGTTTGTTGTGGTAGGTGAAATCGGCCATCCCGGCCATGCGCGAATAGATCTCGCCGATCTCGCCCACGCCCAGCAGGCGTCCGTCATCGCCGATGAAGCGCAGCTCGGCGCCGGGCGAAATCCTGCCGACGGTGCCGGGTTTCCTTAGCGCATCCTCGGAGGTCGCGAAGGTGACGGCGCTGGATTCGGTCGAGCCGTAGAATTCGTAGATCACCGGCCCCCACCACTCGATCATGGCGCGCTTGACGTCCGCCGGACAGGGCGCGGCGGCATGGATGATATGGCGCAGCGAGGAGACATCGTACTTCTTGCGCACCTCCCCCGGCAGCTTCATCAGGCGGATGAACATGGTCGGCACCATGAAGATGGTGTCGATTTTGTAGCGTTCGATCAGCTCGAGAAATTCCTCGGGCTCGAAGCGCGGCATCAGCACCAGTGCACCGCCGAGTTTTCCCGCGCGGATGCCGAACGAGTTCGGCGCGGAGTGATAGAGCGGACCCGGCAGGATCGTGCGGGCGCCGGGCTTCAGCCCGTAGATCATCGCGCGCATGCGCTCGCCGGCGGCCGCCTGTTCCGGCGTCGGTGCATTGCGCCGTACGCCCTTGGGATGGCCTGTCGTGCCCGAGGTGTAGATCATGTTCATGGGCTGCGGCACGATCGGGCCGTCATAGGGCTGGTGCTGTGCGAGCCAAGATTCGAAATCGATCGCGAAGTCCGGCGTCTTCAGATGATCGGGATCGATCTTGTAGTTGGACAGGATCTCCGGCGGCGTCGGCACGCTGAGCACGATGACGCCTTTCGGGATCGCATCGCGCAAGGCATGCAGCATGTCGGCATGGCCGATCAGCACGGAGGTGCCGGTGTCGTTCAGGATGTAGGTGATCTCCTCCGGCTTGAAGTGCCAGTTGATCGGCACACCGTAGGCGCCCAGCCGCATCGCGGCATAGGCAGCTTCCAGAAAGGCAATGTCGTTGCGCATCAACATGCAGACGCAATCGCCCTGCCTGACGCCGATTTGGCTGAGGCCCGCGGCGATGCGATCGGCACGATCAGCGACCTCGGCATGGGAGCGGCTGCGCTCACCGGAGACGATGCCGAGGAAATTTGACGTTTCGCTCATTGTTGGTTTTTCTTTGTTGTTGAAGTTGCCCCTCATGGTGAGGAGGCGCAAGGCGCCGTCTCGAACCATGAGAGCCCGTGGCCCATCCCTCGAGACGCTGCTTCGCGGCTCCTCGGGATGAGGTCTGCGCTAATCCGCAAACTTCGGCGCGCGCTTCTCCAGATTGGCGCGCACCGCCTCGGTCTGGTTCGCACTGCCGATCAGCTTCTGCTGCTCGACGGACTCGGCAAGCAGCGCGGGGCCCGGATCGACCGAGAGATTGTTGAGCAGGCGTTTTGCGGCGCGGATCGCATCGGGGCTTTTTCCCGCGATCTCGCGCGCGACTTCGAGGGCGCTCGCGCGCGGGTCGTCGCAGATGCGCGTGGCGAGACCGTAAGCCATCGCCTCCTGCGCGGAGAAGATGCGGCCGGTGTAGGTGAGATCGCGCAAAATGTCGTCGCGTACGAGCGAGGCCAGGATCGGCGTGCCCGCCATGTCGGGCACCAGACCCCATTTGATTTCCATCACCGACATCCGCGCATCGGGGGTCAGGAAGCGCATGTCGGCGCCGAGCGCGAGCTGGAAGCCGCCGCCGAAGGCGACGCCCTGGATCGCGGCGATCACCGGGACCGGAAGCTGGCGCCAGCCCCACACCGCTTGTTGCGCAAAGTTCGCCTGGCCGTGCGTGCGTTTGGTGAGATCGCGATTTTCGCCACCCGGAATTCCGTTGCCGCCCTTCTCCTTCATGGCGGCAAAACGCCCCATGTCGAGACCGGCGCAGAAGGCGCGGCCCTCGCCCGACAGCACCGCGACGCGCACGCTCTTGTCCTTTGAAAGCCGGTCGGTTGCGGCGACAAGGGCCTCGAACATGGCCTGATCCAGCGCATTCATCTTGTCCGCGCGCACCAGGCGCACATCGGCGATGCCTTCCGAGATCGAGATCGAGACGCGCTCTTCCATGAATGAATTCTCCCCTGGTTCCCTGCTGTTCTTGTTCGGTGCCGCTTTACAGGACGACGGCGGCCGGATTTAGTCAATCGATCAATTAACCGACAATCGCGACAGGGGAAACAGACATGTTCAAGGAAAATCTTCTGGCGGGACGACGCATCCTCGTGACCGGCGGCGGCACCGGGCTCGGCAAGTCGATGGCGGCGCGCTTCCTCCAGCTCGGCGCCGAGGTGCACATCTGCGGCCGCCGCAAGATCGTCTGCGACGAGACCGCGACCGAGCTGATGGCCGAGTATGGCGGCCGCGTGAGCAGCCACGGCGTCGACATCCGCAACGCGCCCGCGGTCGAGGAGATGATCGAGACCATCTTTCGCGACGGCCCCCTCACCGACCTCATCAACAACGCCGCCGGCAATTTCATCTCGCGCAGCGAAGAGCTGTCGCCGCGCGGCTTCGACGCCGTCGCCAACATCGTCATGCACGGCACGTTCTACGTGACGCAAGCGGTCGGCAAGCGCTGGATCGCGTTGAAGCAGCCCGGCAACGTCGTCTCGATCACCACGACCTGGGTGCGCAACGGCTCGCCTTACGTGGTGCCGTCGGCGATGAGCAAGTCCGCGATCCACGCGATGACGATGTCGCTCGCAACCGAATGGGGCCGCTACGGCATCCGGCTGAACACGATCGCACCGGGTGAGATCCCGACCGAGGGCATGAGCAAGCGCATCAAGCCCGGTGACGAAGCCGGCGCGCGCACCAAGGCGATGAACCCGATGGGCCGCGTCGGCACCATGGAGGAATTGCAGAACGTCGCCGTGTTCCTGATCTCGGGCGGCTGCGACTGGATCTCCGGCGAGACCATCGCCATGGACGGCGCGCAGGCGCTCGCGATGGGCGGCAATTTCTACCAGCTCCGCGACTGGAGCGACGACGACTGGAAAACCGCGCGCGAGAGCATCATGGCGCAGAACGAAAAGGATCGTGCAAAGCGGGGGTGACGTAGTCGTCCTGGCGAAAGCCAGGACCCATAGCCACAAAACGCAATTTGGCGAAGACCGGCCATGGCCTATCTTCGCCAAAAAACATTCGGTGGGAATGGGTCCTGGCTTTCGCCAGGACGACGACGTTGAAGCCATGGCGTACCTTCCCCCGTCTTGTCTTCCCCTGCGGATGACGCCACACTCCGCGGCATAAGAACAAGACGGTATGGGAGAAACATGACCACACAGCCATTGGCCAATCTCGCCGACATGGTGCGCGAGCGCGCCAAGAGCCGCGGCAACGCGATCGCCTTCGAGTTCGAAGGCCGCGTCACCAGCTTTGCCGAATTCGACGTCAAGACGAATAAAGTGGCCAACGCGCTGATCGCGATGGGTGTGAGACGCGGCGAGCGCATCGCCTATCTCGGCAAGAACAGCGACATCTATTTCGAGCTGCTGATGGGCGCCATGAAGGCCGGCGTGGTGATGGCGCCCGTGAACTGGCGGCTCGCGGGCCCCGAGGTCGCCTTCATCGTGAGCGACTGCAAAGCGCCGGTGCTGTTCGTGGGACCTGAGTTCATCGCCCTGGTCCGCCAGATCAAGGGCCAGTTGCCGGGCGTGCGCAGCGTCATCACCACCGAAGGTGGCGCGCCGGAATGGCAGGATTTTACAGCTTGGCGCGATGCACAGAGTGGCGATGATCCCAAGGTGCCGATCGACGCGAAGGACATCGCGATTCAGCTCTATACGTCGGGTACGACGGGCAAGCCGAAGGGCGCGATGCTGTCGCATGCGAACTTCCTCAACCTCGTGCAAACCGGCAATGCCGAGGACAAGCCTGAATGGAACCGGTGGTCGACCGACGACGTGTCGCTGGTGGCGATGCCCATCTTCCACATCGGCGGATCCGGCTGGGGCGTGATGGGGCTCTATCACGGCGCTCGCGGCGTGATCGCGCGCGAGTTCGATCCGACAAAAGTGCTGGATTCTTTCGAACAGTCCGGCATCACAAAGCTGTTCATGGTGCCCGCCGCGATGCAGTTCGTGGTGCGGCAGCCGCGCGCAAGGACTGTCGATTTCTCGCGGTTGAAATACATGCTGTACGGCGCCTCGCCGATACCGGCGGCGCTGCTGAAGGAATGCATCGAGATCTTCAAATGCGGCTTCGTGCAGATGTACGGCATGACCGAGACCACCGGCACCATCGTCGCGCTGCCGCCGGAGGATCATATCGAGGGGCTGGAGCGGATGCGCTCGGCCGGCAAGGCGCTGCCGGGCGTCGAGATCGCGATCCTCGATGTCGATGGCAAGCCGCTGCCGCCGCGCGAGGTCGGCGAGATCGCGACACGCTCGGGCTCCAACATGGCAGGCTACTGGAATCTGCCGGAAGCGACCGCCGCGACGCTGCGCGGCGACGGCTGGCTGCGCACCGGTGACGCCGGCTACATGGACGAAGACGGCTATCTCTACATCCATGACCGCATCAAGGACATGATCATCTCCGGCGGCGAAAACATCTACCCGGCCGAAGTCGAGAGCGCGCTGTGCGATCATCCCGACGTCGCGGAAGCCGCAGTGATCGGCATACCCGACGACAAATGGGGCGAGGCGGTGAAGGCCGTCGTGGTGATGAAGCCGGGCAAGCAGGCGACCGCCACCGACATCATCAACTTCACCCGCGAGCGCATCGCGGGGTTCAAGACGCCGAAGAGCGTGGAGTTCCTGCCGGCGCTGCCGCGCAATCCGTCAGGCAAGATTTTGCGGCGGCAATTGCGCGAGCCGTATTGGGCGGGGAAGGATAGAAGGGTGAATTAGGCCGACTGCGAGAAGCGATGGTGCAATCGGGAGCTCCGCCCATGGCGACATCTCTGGATTGCTTCGCTTCGCTCGCAATGACGGTGTGGAGGCGGATGCGCGCCTCTCTCCTCCGTCATTGCGAGGAGCCCTTGCGACGAAGCAATCCAGACTGTCTCTCTGGAAAGACTTTGGATCGCTTCGCTCGCGATAACAGCTAATGCTTCCCCGGCCCCATATAGCCGAACAAAAATCCCGCCACCTTGCGGATCTGGATCTCCTCGCTGCCCTCGGTGATGCGGTAGCGGCGGTGGTGGCGGTAGATGTGCTCGAACGGCTTGTGGCGTGAATAGCCCATGCCGCCGTGGACCTGCATGGCGCGGTCGGCGGATTCGCAGCAGAGGCGGTTTGCCCAATAGTTGCACATCGAGACGCGGTCGGAGAGCGTGCGCTCGATCTGCTCCTCAGTGAGCTTGTCCATCTCCCAGGCGGTCTTGCGGATCAGCAGCCGCAGCATCTCGGCCTGGGTCGCAAGCTCGACCAGCGGGAACTGGATCGCCTGGTTCTCGGCCAGCGCCTTGCCGAACGGTTTTCGCTCGCGCGCATATTTCACGCTCTCGTTGATACAGTAGACCGCTGCCCCCAACGAACTCGCCGCCTGCCGGATACGGTTCTGATGGACAAAACATTGTGCCAGCGACAGGCCGCGCCCGACCTCGCCGAACAGCGCGTCCTCGGGAACGAACACGTCCGTGAAGCTGACGCGAGGATGATCGGTCGGCATGTTGAAGGTCCACATGTACTCTTCGATCTTCACGCCCTGGCTCTTGGCCGGCACCAGGAAACAGGTGATACCGCGGGCATCGCCGTCATTGCCGCTGGTGCGCGCGAACAGCGCGCAATGCGTGGCGACGTGCATGCCGGTCGTCCACATCTTCTCGCCGTTGATGATCCAACCCTTGACGTTGTCGCGGGTCGCGGGCACCGCGCGCGTTTCCATGTGGGTGGCGTCGGAGCCATGATTTGGCTCGGTCAGGCCGAAGGTGATGCGGTACTTGCCCTTGATCGAGCCATCGATCATCGCCTTCTGGTCGTCGCGTCCGTAGCGATCGAGCATGGTAGCGACGGGGAAGTTGCCGACGATGGAATGCTCGTTCTGAAGATCGTTGTGCAGGCCGAGCCCCTTGGCGGCAAAGTGCTCGCGGATCACGGCCATCCAGAGATTGGAGCCATCCTTCCCGCCATATTGCTTCGGCACCGGAAATCGCAAATGACCGGCCGCGTCCGCGAGATCCTTGGCCTTGCGCAGCAGCGCTTCCCATTCGTGGCGCGGCAGGCCGCTATTCTCGAAATCGGTGCGGGCCCATTCGCGACGATGATCGAAGAAGCGGATATTATCATCGGCCTCTTCCAGCGGCTTGATCTCGCGTTCGATGAAACGGTCGAGCTCTGCGAGATAGGCGACGAGATCGGCAGGCAATGAGAAATCCACGGCTCTCTCCCGGGTGTTTTTTCGTTTTGCGTTAAGGCGCTGGGCGCAGCTTTGCTTCGCACGATTAAGGTGAGAAGAGCGTCGCCAAGTCAAGCAACGGAAGGCGTACTGGATGCGCAGGGCGCATTGCGCAATTCGATGGTGCTCTAGCGCGGTGGCGCGGTAGTATTCCGGCAATATTCCTTCACGAGAAACTGCGGGAGCGACCATGGAGCTGAAATTCTCAAAGGTGGAACGCAAGGGGCCGATCACGATCGTCACGCTGTCGCGGCCCGAGGTCTACAACGCGCTGCACACCGACGCGCATTTCGAGCTCAACAAAGTGTTTGACGATTTCTCCGCCGATTCCGAGCAGTGGATCGCGATCGTCACTGGCAGCGGCGACAAGGCGTTCTGCGCCGGCAACGATCTGAAGTGGCAGGCGGCCGGCGGCAAGCGCGGCTGGGACAAGGGCGACTTTGCCGGCCTCACCGCGCGCTTCGACTGCGACAAGCCGATCATCGCCGCGGTCAATGGCGTGGCCATGGGCGGCGGTTTCGAGATCGCGCTGGCCTGCGACCTCATCATTGCCTCGGAGAACGCGACCTTCGCGCTGCCCGAGCCGCGCGTTGGCCTCGCCGCACTCGCCGGTGGCCTGCACCGGCTGCCGCGCCAGATCGGGCTGAAGCGCGCCATGGGCATGATCCTCACCGCGCGCCACGTCAGCGCCAAAGAGGGTCTCGAACTCGGCTTCGTCAATGAGGTGGTGCCGCAGGGCGAGGCGCTCACGGCCGCGCTGCGCTGGGCTGAGATGATCACCAAGAATTCGCCGATGTCGATCCGCGCGTCAAAGCAGGCGATCCAGAAGGGCCTCGGCGTGTCGCTGGAGCAGGCGATCGAGCAGCAGCGCGACTATCCGGCCGTGAAGGCGATGGCGGCCTCGCAGGACTACATCGAGGGACCGAAGGCATTTGCGGAGAAGCGGCCGCCGAAATGGATGGGGAAGTAGCTGTTTCCGTCATGCCCGGGCTTGTCCTAGTTGCCCCCCGGTAGCGGGCCGCAGCAAGTAGACAAAACTGTCAATAACGGGATTGTCCTTTAGTCTAATGCCGTGCTTGCAAGTGATAACACGGAGTAGCCCCGTTTAGCGACCGTTAGCGGGTGTCCATGGCCCCCGGTTTGTCCCCGGACCGCCAATCGTGTCTGCTCCGAATTAAGGAGCACGACATGAGGCGAAAGCTAACAGACAGGTTCGTCCGCACCATCAAGGCAGCGCCGCCCGGCAAGCGCGTCGAGTGCTACGACACAATGACGTCGTGCTTCGGGGTGCGCGTCACCGACCGCGGTCACAAGACGTATTTCCTGTATCTCAAGTGGCCGGGCGGCAAGGTGGCCACGCGGCGCGAGATCGGGAACGCCGACAGGCTCTCCCTCTCTGCAGCTCGCAAGAGAGCCCGCGAGTGGCTTGAGCTTGTGGAGTTGGGCGTTGATCCTTGCGAGAACGAACGCGCGGCCGAGGCTGAGGCGAGACTACGCCGTGAGACCACATTCGAGTCGGTAGCCGAGGCGTGGTTCCTCAAGATCAAGCATCAGCGCAAGGCCGACGAGGTCGAGCGCGACGTGCGTCGCGAGTTCATCGTGCGATGGCGAGGTCGTCCTATCACCAGCATTAGCCGGCAAGAGATTGCGCAGGTGATCGAGGACAAGGCCGAGGGCCGATCGCCCGCGCCCAATGCAAAGAAAGCGGGACCGGCGCCAGCGCAGGCGAGAAACCTGCTGGGCCATGCCAAGCAGTTGTTCTCGTGGGCGGCGGCCAGCGGAAAGTACGGACTGGAAGTCTCACCCGCGCAGCTAGTGCAGGGTCGAGCCATCTACGGCAAGAAGCGGCGCCGATCCCGCGTGCTCAAGGACGACGAGCTTCGCCAGGTGTGGAGCGCAGCCGATCAGATGGATTATCCCTATGGGCCTTGTATCAAGCTCATGATCCTGTGCGGTCAGCGCAAGGCCGAAGTTGCCGAAGCGGTGTGGCCCGAGTTCGACCTGCGAAAGAAGCTTTGGATAATTCCCAAGGAGCGCATGAAGATGGATCACGATCATCTCGTGCCGCTGACCGAGGATATGCTGTCGCTGCTCGCCGGCCTGCCGCGCTTCACCACCGGGCCGCATCTGTTCAGCACTACGTTCGGGGAGCGCCCCGCCAACGGCTGGAGCAAGGCGAAGGAGCGCATCGACGTGATGGCTGGGCCAATGCCACACTGGGTCTTGCACGACCTGCGCCGCACGATGCGCACAAATCTAAGCGCCATACCGCAAATATCCGATAGGGTTCGCGAGGTCATGATCGCGCACAACGGCGGCATGCACGCGGTCTACGACCTGTACGACTACGCCGACGAGAAGCGGCAGGGCTTCGGGCTGTGGAACGCGCGGCTGCGAGGTATCCTTGCAGCAGAGGCGACGAGCAATGTCGTTAACCTCTTCACGTCTGCGTGACGAATTGCAGCAGGACATCGGGCTGCTCAATGATTATGGAGAGCTAGACCGCAAGCGCGACGCGAGTCGAATATTGTCGCGATGACGCGCGTTAGTTTGAGCGATACCCAAAGTACTTCAGAGACGTGTTGATCGTCTGCGCGGCACCTGTTGATAACTAAACGCACGCCTTGCACCAGAAGGGGCGTGCTGATCCACTGCAACTACGGCTTGCGGATAGATTTTGCTGTTGTGCTTCGCGACAGTTGATATGAATGCGCGGAGGAATGCGCGCTCCCTGCAGTTCGCTATGATCATGCGACCAATTTGGCGTACGAGTATCCGCAGGCCGTTTTTCTCATGACACAGTTGGCCAGGCTCAAAGGCGTTAAGACGCTTCCTCAATTGGCTAGAGTTTTGGGGGTCCAACCGGCTTCCTTGTCCTATGTATTGTATTGGCTCTCAGACCGGCAGAAGTACGAACAATTCACCATTCGCAAGAAGGGAGGGGGCCATCGACTGATCACGGCACCCAAATCTCGCTTGAAAATGATCCAAACAAAGCTGGCCGACCTTTTGTTGGACATTCATGTTGAGTTGGAGCAAGCCCGGGCGCGCAATCAGTGTCAACTGTCGCACGGATTCAAACGAGGCTTCTCGATCGTAACGAACGCTACGGCACATCGAAACAAGCGCTATGTATTTAATGCTGATCTGAAGGACTTTTTTCCGTCGATCAACTTCGGAAGAGTTCGAGGATTCTTCCTTTGGGATAACAACTTTTTACTCGATGCGAAAGTGGCGACCATAATCGCGCAGATTGCTTGCCACAATAATCAGTTGCCACAAGGCAGCCCGGCCTCGCCAGTGATCTCCAATCTTATCGCGCACATCCTCGATATACATCTCAATAGACTGGCGCGAAATGGTCGGTGTACCTACACGCGCTACGTGGATGACATCACCTTCTCAACGAATGAGCAGGTTTTCCCTTCGACCATAGCTCGGCTCGTCCGCGGCTCGACCGACAAGTGGGTGGCTGGGGACGGGCTCGTCAAGCGAATCTACTCGTCCGGCTTCGCGTTGAACTACGACAAGACGCGGATGCAGCTGCGAAACTCTAGGCAGGATACGACTGGCCTGATCGTTAACCAGAAGGTCAATGTTCGCAATGAGTACTATAAATTAGCTCGGGCCCAGTGCCACCATCTTTTCAAAAACGGATTTTGTTTCTCCGAAAAAGATAAGAAGCCACGTTCCGACGATGCGCTAGATGGCACATTGAGCTTCATCTATCATATACGCCGCCTTAAGACCCGGGATTGGCAGCGCGAGCAAAAGAGCTTCCACAGGCTCTATCGCCAATTTTTAGACTACAGAACATTTCACGGCATCGTCCGCCCCAGAATTATCTGCGAAGGAAAAACCGACAATATTTACCTGCGATGCGCCTTCGCCGCGCTCAAGGCAAAATTTCCGCAGTTCGTAGATCCAAAAGGCGCACTTACTGTAGATCTGTTCAACTATACGGCAGCTTCAGCGATCTTCCAGGATCTGTCCGGCGGCACCGGCGAGATGACCAAATTGTTCTCTCACTATGCTGCCCGGGTTTCAGGCTTCGCCCTCCCTGCACAGCAGCCAGTGATCGTGATTGTGGACAATGATAAAGGATCAACCGATCTCTTTAAGAAGCTCGCCGAGCTAGTCGGCAAGCCTGTAGGTGGTCTGGATCCTTTCTACTACGCGTTTGCAAATCTATACGTGGTACCGATACCAAAGAGCGGAGCGAATGAGGTAGCCATCGAAGACTTATTTGAACCCGCGCTGCTAGCAAGAACTATCAACGGAAGAACCTTCGGCAGATCACTTGGGAAAAAGAAAGACCCCACCAAGTACTCCAAGAACGATTTCGCAACACAAATCGTAAAGCCTGAGCGCACCAAAATTAACTTTTCAGGCTTTGAGCCACTCTTGAAAGCCGTAGCAGACGCGATCGCAGATTTTGCTGGACGAGCCGCATCTGTGAAATCGACCGGAAGTGCTGCTGTAGATAGCGTCAAAATTGCAGTATGATCTCCCATCTACTGAAGAGGCATGCTGTGTCAGATGATTATGACGAACGGGAAATGTTTTTTGAGAGACGCACCGACAAGGCAATCATCGGCAAGCGCTTCCCTAGCGGATCGTCTGGGCAGATGCTCCGCATCGCCTCGCACATTGTGCAGGGGGAGCCGGGGCTTGCGTTCGCGAAGGTGAAAGATGAGGTCGTCCTGCGGCAGACGGCGGCTGGGCGATACGAGATTAAGGCGACTTTTGTCGAAGACGACCGCTCGGTGCGAACGCTGACGATCCAGCGGTACAGCAGCCGAACAGGTCCGCTTGAGAAGCAGTCCTTCTCGTTTGTGGGATCGGAAATCGGTACGCTCCTCAACTTCGTGGCGGGCCTGAAGACAATATCATTCGATGACGCGTCGAAGGTTCATCTCCCCGATGACGTGTTGCGCGACATAATCCTTGATCAAGGGCAGGCTCGGCGCATTTTCGCACAGAATTCTGAGATTTTCTTGCAACTCGCTCAGCAGGAAGATTTGACGCGCGATCTCGTGGCAATCGGATATCGGCGCAAGCAACTTCGTTATTTTGAAATGCTGCTGGGTGATCAGGATTTCTTCGTCGCGGAACAAGCGCGGCTCCAATGCAAGCCCGAGGCAGTATGGCAGCAGTTCTTCGAGGCGAATACTTGGATATTTGGCTACGGACTATCTTACCAATTCGCGTCCAAGCTGGACGAAGGGAAGCTTGAGCGCATCGTAAGGGGGCGTGACTTGACCGGTCCCGGCAAGCGAGCGGACGCACTGATGAAAACACGCGGTATTGTGAGCTCGCTTTGTTTCGTTGAGATCAAACGGCACGATACCCCACTGCTCGGAGCTAGCCAGTATCGCTCCGGCGCTTGGCCACCTTCATCTGAATTGGTCGGTGGGGTCGCCCAGACGCAAGCGACCGTCCACTCTGCTGTCGAGGCAATCGGTCACAAATTTTCGCTCGAAGATGAACTGGGTGATCCGACAGGAGAAGTTCTGTTCAGTATAGAGCCGCGATCCTGCCTCGTTGTCGGAAGTCTTAACGAATTCCAGACTGAAAACGGCGTGAACGTCCCCAAGTTTCGCTCGTTTGAGCTTTATCGCAGGCATACTTTTAGACCGGAAATTCTGACATTCGATGAATTGTTGCAGCGAGCCCGCTTCATCGTAGAACACGAACCAGCGGCGCTTTAAGATTTCATCGCGCAGTTGATTTGATGCGAGTCCCGTTTGTAATGAGGTTGCCGTGCATCGCGCGGCCTATCCTTGCTTTCGCCCACCTTGCCGCCTGCTGATCGCCAGCGTCCACCGCTCGCCGCCACTTCTCGAACAGCCTTGCCAACCTGCGCGCTTGTCTTGCGTTTCCGAGCTTTGAGCCCATAGCCAGTCTCCCGTCATTCACGACGGGCGAACCAGTTATATTCTTCCAGAAAGCCGAACAATCAACGCGACGCGCCCGAGTTAACGGGGCGTTTTGCGCCTCGCTGGGCGGGCCACCGGACGGGCGCTTTATTGGTGCGTGCCGGGGCGGGTTGGCACGCCTGGGCGGGCGGCGCCCCCGCCCGCCCGAGGCCGGGCCGAGCTTGGCCGGGCTGGGTGCCGTTCTGGGGGCACGCCAGGGTGCGCTGCGCGATTGCTGGGAGTTGATTTCGAGGCACCCCGGGGGTGGGGGCCACCCTAGGGGCTATATGCCTGTATGGCTCGCAAAAAGGGCAACCGTAGGAAAGCGCACCATGACCATGCAACCAAATCGGTGGAGACTGCCCGATTCCATGCACTGCCCAGTGGCCAAGCCGGTACCATCTCGGCCCTTACACACACCGATTCGGCATCCCGATGAACCTGCTTACCCCCGGCACCAAGTTCTCCGATGAGGACCATTTTCGGAAGATCTTACAGCAACTGATCGTTCCAGGAATTCCGATCGAGAACGCGGGTTCGCTGCAGGGTCGGGAGACTAAGCTGCGCGAAATCAGCCGAGCATTAAACTCTCGCGGCATGCACTGCTTCATCCACGGCGAACGGGGCATCGGCAAGACGTCCCTGGCAGTCACCGCTGCAAAGGCGTTTCTCGCGACATCGGTGTATCCGCCGTACATCGGTTGCGACGAGGAGGCATCATTTGACCATCTCGTCCGAGATATTTGCCGTGCGCTGCTCAAGGCGGGCGTCATCAAGCGGGAGAGCGACTATCAGCAAAGCGGGTCTCTGAACTTGGCGTTTCTAAAGTTCGAGGTGAAGGGCACAGGCGGCGGCAACTGGATCATCCCCGATAAGGTCGAGACCATCAACGAGGCCGCCGACATAATCGGCGAAGCTGCGCATCTGTCTGACTTCCAATCGCCGCTGGTGGTGATTGACGAGTTCGAGCGCATCAAGGACGAGCAAGTCAAGCGGCGCTTCTCCGATCTTATCAAACGGGTCCATGACAAGCAGATCAATGTCCGGTTCATGTTCTGCGGCATTGGGAAGTCGCTGGATGACCTGACGAGCGGTCATCTGTCATCCAATCGCCCCCTGCATCCGGTGCAGCTCGAACAAATTTCGCACGACGCGCGATGGCGTATTGTGACCACGGCTGCGGATGCGCTCGGCTTTGCTGTCGACAAGGAGCACCTGATCCGGGTTGGTCACATCAGCGATGGCTTTCCGTACTACATACACCTGATCGCCCAAAATCTGTTCTGGTTGGCATTCGATCGGCATCCCAGCGAGAGCCGCATTACTTCCGATGACTTTCACCAAGCCGTGCTCGGCGCCATGGAGCAAGCTGAGTCTCCCCTCAAGACCGCTTATAAGCTGGCCATCCAGAAGACCAAAAACTCGCTGGATTACGAAGAGGTTCTTTGGTCAGCCGCCGCAGGCACTCATCTGCAACGGCAGAGCCGCGAGATCTACGATGCCTCCTATGTTCCGATGATGGAAGAGCGGCTTCGCAAGGAGCTATTCGACGTCAACATCAAGGAGAAGCGCACGGTTCTAACCTACGAAAAGTATCGGGATAGGCTCTACAAACTGTCCGACGAGCGGCACGGCTGCATCCTGCACAAGTCCAGAAACTCTTGGTACGAGTTTCCGGAGAAGGTGAACCGTGGATACGTCCGACTGGTTGCCGAACGCAACGGCGTGCAACTCGGGTCCGACCACTTCTAAACCGCCGTCATATACCCTTCCCGGCATTTCGCCCGGGCTTCGGCCTCTTCGGCATCTCGCCCGAGCCGCCGACCAACGGGGCACTGGTCTGTAGTAGGGCATATTGCCCCTCCGCGGGCCGGGCAATCAGGTCGGCCTCGTACATCCTCTGCAGCGCCATCTTTGCTGCATCGTGCGTTGAGCCTGTACGAGCGGCCACCTCAGCTATGGTCAAGGTTGGTTTTCCGAACTCCGCCAGCACTCTTACAATCTGCTTGCGCCTCGCCGTCATGGCGGCGCTCTCGGGCTCGCGCGCACCAACGTTGACGTACCGCATGTTCTCATCCTGCTCGACGCGGTAATTAAACTCATCCAGGTCACGACCCTTACCCCAGAGGTACCTTCCGTTGCTGCCGTCGCGTTCCATTCCGAGGATGATCGCGTTGTCGATACCGCCCCCGAGCCCCAGCGTTCCGGACAGCGTGTCCATCAGGTCGTCAGAGGCCATCTTTCGCTGGTGATGCAGCGGCAGGACCGCGATCTTGTGCTTCGCCGCGAGAATGCGGAACGGTGCAACAGCATTGTAGTCGATGCGGTACTGGGGATCCTTGTTGCTGCGCCTGTCATTCATGGGCTTAACGTTCTCAAGAATGTCGATGATCACCAGCATTGGTCTCTCGACCGAAGCAATCCATTCCTCGATGTACTCGATGCATCCCGTGTCAAGCGTTGGCCACTCCGTGGCGAACGTAAACCGCTTTGGCCACGTCGACTTGTCGGCGCCGTAGAACCTTTTCATTCGCCGCTGGAACCTGCGCTTATTGTCCTCCAAGGCCAAGTAAAGTACATCGCCGTGTTCGCACTTCTTGCCCATAAAATTTCCGCCGGGCGTGGCGACGGCGAGCCCCATGTCTTGTGCTAACCAAGTCTTCCCGATCTTCGGCTTGCCGCCCAATACCGTGCATCCCTCGGGTAAGATGCCTTCGACGATCAATCTGAGATCCTCAAATTGCTCGTCCTGCAACCTGTTTAGGGTAGATACCAGCTCGCTCATCTTTTTCATGGGCGGCATCGCACTCGTTGTAGCGGTGGCCTTGGCCTCCTCGAACGAGGACCTCGTGCGTTCGGGTTTCTGGGTCATGAGGCCAACTCCTTCGCACGCATCACACGATAGGCGTCGCGCCAACTCCGGTCGTACTGATCCGCGAACCAGTAAATTGTTTCCTCGCGGACGGATCTAACCTTGGCGCACTCGCGCCACTCGTCCTGAATGGCCTTGTGGCCGGGATACTTGCTCGGGGCCTCGCGACTCCACTCGTCGAAGTGCTCGAACCCGCGATCGCCCAGCGCGGCATAAATGGCGAAGCCGATTTTAGTCCAGTCATCGTGGAGCACATCTGCTGGTATGACGCGCAGCGCGCACCACACCTTGAGGTCTGTGTCCTCTTCAGGCCGCATGTCGTCGGGCTCGCTCGATAACCCGCGACCGGTATTCTGCTTCATCATCGCGAGCATCTCGGGCGACGGCATACTCTGCTGTCTTCGGATCGGGCGACGTGGAGGCCGCTGTGCTGGTGGTGGGATTAGGGCGAGCAGTCGCTCTCGCTCCTCTGTGCCCATCTTGCGATTTTTGGCCAACCTCACAAACTCCGCGAGCCCAATCTCGGAGCCGGTTTCGCGCAGAGCGACTTGCCTCTCGAGGATACTTGATTCATAACCGCTGTAAGGGACGTTGACGACGAACGGTCTGCTCTCGGGCGGCTGCTCGCGCGGAAAGATTTCTCTATTGGATACGGCGAGCCGAGCGCAGATCGCCCGTAAGACGCGAGTGGCCTCTATCACGCGGATGCGGCCCTCGAAGAACACGAGGACGCGCAAACCACCGCTCTTCGTTCGCACCGCGAACGCGCTTATCCCGAGCCGCAGTAACTTCTGCACCCAAGAGCGCAGATCGGCATACTCGTCGATATCTATTGCGCCCCACGAGACGGTTTCGTCGCTGAGGTTTGGAGCGATACTGAGCGGATAGCGTCCCTCGATGTGCAGTTGCCAAGTCGAAGGATCGAGCCTCCGTCGGCCTCGTCAATAGTCTACCTCTAGCTTAAGTAGGTCTCGGCGACTGCGCCGTGCTCCCAACGGATTATACGTTACATGGTACTGCTCGGCCTCGAACAGCCGCATGAGCTGCAGGGCTATCGCTGGTTCGGTGCGTGGCCTTGTGGTATTCTTAGACACGGCTTGTTCTCCTTCCAGAACATGCTGAATAGCCCGCTCGGACAGGTGGCTCTGTCTGGGCGGGTTTTGTTATTTTTTCTCACGCGACCCTAGGACGAGAGTCGATGTACGCCGTGAGCTCGTCCTCGAAGAACGCAATGCGGTTGGGACTGATGCGAATGGGGATCGGGAAACCCGGCAGCGTCTTCATCCACCGGTACAGCGTCACGGGGTGACAGCCGATCCGGCGCGCAGTCTCACGCGGATCGATCAGGACGCGACCCTTGCTTACGGCTGGGATGGGATAGGAGGTTCGCCACCGATTGGGGGTTCGCTTCGCGCCGGGCGGTAGCGGATGACGCTGAGTTTTGGTGTCGCTTGTAGGCAGCTCATGCGTCGCGGCCGACAGCATTAGCGCGCGTTGGTGATCCCTGACAGGCATTCGCAAGTCCTCCTAGACGGAGGGTTCTCGTGCCTATGTGCGTCGATGATGGAGTGCGCGCGCAAGAGCAAGAGAACCCGATTGTGGATTCAACTTGCCTCCTGTTGTCCCCCTCCTACGAGTGTTCAGCGGGGGCCCGAGTCGATACTCATACCGTGAGGCTAGCGCGGCGTTGGGAAAAGCATGCCAGCACGCCGCGGCCGGTGCAAGCGCAAATTTTCGGTTGCTTACACACGCTAAAACTGGGCTTTGCTCGTTTCTGACGGGAGAGTGTTACCGGCGTTACCGCTGTATGTGCGTGTGCCCGGAGTTACGCGGCGTGCGCGCGTTACCACTTATGCAGCCACGTTACTAATGAAGTAACGGAAAGAGTGAGTATAGCGGCAAAGGCTTCGCGCTCGTGCCTCGATGGTAACGCGGGCACGCCCCGTAACTCAAGTAACGCACACATACGCCAGTAACTTCAGTAACGGCGGTAACATTTGTACGCTCCCAATGGGCCACGCGTTGGCGGGCGGGCTACTCTATAACCGTGGGAAAATAGAGCGAAGCGAGTGCCCTCCGATAAAATTACCATTCTCAGGTAAACTCAACACGTTCACTACAACCGCAAACGCGCGAAATAGCCGGTTTTAGCCCGGTAGCCCGCATAGACAAAATCACACCCCTGCAGCTCCAATATTCTCCACGATTGCTCGCAGGACACGCCAGGGCTTATTGCTGGGGCAGCGTGCGGCGCGGTTTGCGATGCCCATTAGATTCATCCGCGTCGTACTCAATCGAGGACGGCGAAGGCATGACCAGCAAGGCGAACAACACCAACAAACCGTGGCGTCGAGTGGGACAAGCAATCAATTCCGCCGGGCCGCCGAGAGCACAACCACACCTGCCCGGCAAAGCAAAAACACCACGCAGGCCGGACGGATCATTCGCGAAAGGCACGAGACCCGGACCGGGTCGCGCAAAAGGACAGCGCAATCGCACGACGGTGATGCTGAAGGACGCGATACTGGAGGCGGCCGCGTTTGTGGGACAGGATGGAAAGGGCAAGGACGGACTGATCGGCTATCTCGTGACGTTGGCCACGAAGGAGCGAGCGGTGTTCGCCCGTTTGCTGGAAAAGGTCTTGCCCATGCAACTTCACGTCGAGGACAAGACAATCAAGACATACACGGTCGAAGAGGCTGCGGCAGAGTTGCAGGCACGCGGTCTTCCGGTGCCCACGCTTCTCGCGATAGCGCCTCCTTCCGAAGATCTTCCGGTCGCAGCCAACGAAGATGTGGCAGATGATGAGTTCAACCAACTCAGCCCTGGAATAGTTCGCATCGAGTAATTGGATTGCTCGTTAATTCAACTTTAAGTAGCATACAACGCTGTTGCAACGGCACGGCAATTTCGCCTTGGCCGCACCTTTCGAAGGACGACACGATGAATACCACATTTCTAAGAGCTTGCGACGGGAGAGCAGCGCACGCGGCCGAGGCGATAGACGAGCGGGGAGTGCTTCGCGACGGATATCTGATTCAGAAGGCGGTCAGCCTTATGGACTCGCGGCGCACGCCCGTTCTCACCCACGAGGAAAGAGCGAGAAAGATCGCAGACATCGAGGCTCGCGAAGCCCAACTGTCGAACGCGTGGCGCAGTCCGGCTTCCCAGTCTAAATCGGACCAATCGAAGCCGCCGCCAATCCGCGATGCGCAGGCTGCGCGAGCCGAGCGCGACCGGCGTCTTGAGCAAGCATGGCAGCACTGAGAGGAGAAACGCGATGTCAACGAAAAGACTTACCAAGGCATCGGCCGCCAAGCTCGCGCGTCTCACCGACGAGGTGGATGAGGCCAATAACCGCACCCTCCTGATCGTGCGTCGGATCCGGGAGTGCGAAGACCAGATGCGGCATCTCAATGAGGAGGCCGAGGCCGAGCAGTGGGCCAGCCTTGAGCAGGAGCTGACGCGCCTTCATGGCCGTCGCGACATTGCGCAAGCCCGCCACGCTTTCCTTGCGCGTCAGGTCGCGGAGATTCGCTCGTGGCTCTCCGGCGTCGCCCCCGACATCGAGCTGCGTGACGTTCCTGCCGTCGAATGGCGGCGCGATGAGAGCGACGACCTACAAGAATGCGTGGAGATAGTGCGGGGGGAGATCGAGCAGCTGCAGAACACGCGAAAGAGCGTGGTTAGCTCGGGTATTCCGGTCGATGACCTCTACCTTGAGGCCGACGCGCACGTAGAGGCACTCGCGAAGGACGGCGTCCCACGCATCTCGGTCGAGAATGACCGACTGCGGGTGCAGCATGGGAGTACCTGGGGCAACTCCGGGGCGGAGGCGATTGCGATGATGGCGTGGCTGTGCCCAGAGCAGCTCAAGGACGCGCTCCACGCCCGTATCGATGAGTTTCGGGCCAGAGAGTTGGCGCGCGGACTTATCGTCTTGCATCCCAACGATCGAAAGAAAAGGCTCGCCGATCTCGACAATCGCATTTGCGCGCTGGAGCTAGAGGAGGAGTTCTACGTCGTCAGAGCGGAGGAGAACGGCATCAGCATTCCCCGCCGCGACAAGGTCCACCCGGCGGCCATTCTGGGTGTGGCGCTGTGGAAGAAGGGTGCATTACGCGCCGCCTGATGAGGCGTGACCCGGGCGGGCACGCCCGGGCGCGGACAAGTGGGCGAGTGTCCGCGTTCATGAAACAACCCCCACACCGGGCGGCATGGCATCCTTCGTGCGCGGCCCGGACCCACTCTTGCAGCAGCCAGCCCGGGGATAGCCCCTGGGTCGCAGATGACGTAAAAACGCCGGCCAGGAAGGACTGGGCAACCGGGCTTGTCCCGGCCATCCACGCCTCACCGCGCGGCACGAAGAACGTGGATGCCCGAGACGAGCCCGGGCATGACGATGCGAAGAGAGTAGCGCGCCTGCATCAACGCCGTCATTGCGAGCGTAGCGAAGCAATCCAGAATTGATCTTCCCCCAAAAAAGTGGACATGGATCAAGCCGATTTTAGCTCCATCTCGACCGG
>NZ_JBVVPQ010000100.1:0-20580 GCF_055811695.1 Bradyrhizobium sp. MI1.3
GTCCGCCACCGCCTCCAGGTGCCCCGCCGCCAGAGGACCCTGACGCTGCAGAGGACGGGCGGTCGTTGTCGAGGAACGACTGGCCCCTGTCGTCGCCATGCGTTGCTCCGTTCTGTCCGCCTGAACGCGCGATGGCCGTCGAGGTCAGCGAGGTCGACAGCAGCAGCGTCATGACGGGGGGTGTCACGGCCGCGAATCTTCCGCAGGTTTTCAGGAACGCCCGCCGGTCGTCATCTTCATTGCCACTTTGGCTCACGATGCGCTCCCCTTGATTTAAATTTGCTTTATTCCTATTATATATTAAATAGACTTTCAACCAGAATTTTGTTTGAAAGATGGAGATTACGAAGCGTGCGCCGCCAGCAGATTGCCAGCATTTCCATGGCCTCGGGCTTGCTCGCCCCGGCGCCGGGAAACCCCAATCTGGAGTGTCAAACTAATATTTAATATGCATATATCTGATTAGCTTGATTAAGGGCAGCGCACGACGGATGATTGCCATGCCACTGCAATTTCACCGGCCCATCGAAAACATGGAGATCTGGAGCGCGAGCGGCGATGGCTTCTCGTTTGTGATCAGCCTGGAGAGCCCTACCGGTCCAGGCTTTCACGGACGCTCCGGATACCTGGCGAGTTGGCGACCACTCTACGAGAACAATGGCGCGATCAAGATCAGCGGGTCGCCCTTCCGAACATTGGCTGAGGCCGAAGGAGCCTGCCGCAACATGGCCGAGCATCTGCGCGCCGCAACCGATGCTCACCGCCCAGCATGATGCGGTGTCCAGCTAACGCGTACCTTCCGGAAGGACATTGCTTCGCTTAACGTCCTCGTCGTTTCGAACCGCCGAATCCTGCTGTAGTAGGCCGGAAGAGGCGAGTTCACGTGCGGCCGCATGTTTCCCGTTTTGCGAAATTGCAAATGCCGCGAGAACTGTTCGATTGCTGATATCGAGCTTCTGGAAGATGTGGTGAAGGTGGACTTTGATCGTACCGTCGGTAATGTTCAGGAAACGCCCAATCTCCTTGTTCGACAGCCCCTCCGATACAAGTCTCATGATCTGCCGCTCCCGGTCGGTCAGCTGCGTCGGAGCCTTTTCCTCACCGGTGTGAGACTCCCCACGGACCTCGCCACCTGTGCACGGCGACCGCGATGCCGGTCCCTGGCGTTCCGCGACCTTCCTCAGGGTCGCGACCAGCATCTCCGGCTCAGCATCCCTCGTGAGGACGAGGCAGGCACGGCCCGCGGCCAGCGTCTGCAACCTTTGATCGCCGGCCTTTTCAGCGAAGAAAATGACCCGGGTACCCTGGCCAGCGGTGTTTGCGATAGCCAGAATGTCCGGTCGACTGATACTGGGCATTGCAATATCGACCAGTGCAATATCGGGCACCAGAAGTCGGATGGCCCCAATGCAGCTTGCAGTATCGCCGCAGGCGGCCACGATCGCAAAATCGCGCTGCGCCGCAAGGACGCTGCTGATCCCCTGCAAGACGATCGGGTGCCGATCCGCGATGACGACTCTGATGCGGCGCATGCTTCCCCTGCCTATCCCTGATACCCCGCGCGGCAGTTTTTATTCCTGCATTCACCTCAAGACGCGCGGGAAGCACAACCAATCCGTTCTGCCAAAACGCCGCACTGTCGATTCGTCGCGGCGCGTATCGACAACGCATGATGGCCACACCACTGTAACTCGCTTTGAGAATGCATGCAGCACCGTAGGATTGCGGTCCTCCACGGAAAATCCGAAGCAGCCGATTCATCTACAAAACAGCGCCTTCTCAGCTGGCCATGATCTGCAAAACTCTCCCGCAGATCTGGCAGTCCAGTATGTGGCTGCCTTGTCAGGATTGGTTAACAGCCATCAAGCTCATCACCGACCACTTATTACGAACGATATATAGTCACATTCATGATTCAAATCTAACATTCGACAAACTTGACCGGAGCGAGGCGGCTGAAAAGCCTCGACCCATAACACGGAGGAGGCTCAAAAAGTAAGACTATTCATCCAACATCAATATGAGGAGTGGAAATTTTCTAACCATTAATCAGACGTCTCGAACGATAACGGCTGCTTCGGCAGGGGCACCGATGAAAACCTGGTCAGCAAAGTTCGGGCGACATTTTCGTTAACCCGGCAAACTTCAATCTGCGGTCACGGGTCATCGCTGGTAATGAGTAGGTGGTCACATGTATTCTTCGGCTGTTTTGCGGCAAACGCATGAATCTCTGATCGTTCAATTCACTGAATTGCAGAATTTACGTAGTCGTGTGTCGATGGCCGAGCAGCGCTTGCTCGGCCCGATGCGAAGGGTCCGCCGGCGGAGACCGGCTGGGAGGCGACCGGCCGGTCGAAGGCACAGGCCCGGCTGGTAGCCCCAAGAAGTACCGCACTGCACACTAGAGTTCTGTGGGCAGGCCGATCAGGCTTGCCCGACGGGGCTTCGACCTGATAAGCCCCCCTCCTATTTCAAATCGGAAGTAGTGGGGACGGCTTCCATGGGGAACGACGAGTGGGCATCCGCGGCCACAGCCGAGCTGTGGCGGCTTTACGATGAAGTGACGACTGTTCTTAGTCGGAGAATGATTGCGGAAAAAGCCAAGCTCGAAGAGCGGCTTCGCAGGATCGAGGGAACTTCCGGGGCCCCCAACGGCGAACGTGCGCGCCGCCCCTACCCGCCAGTGCTGCCGAAGTATCAAAATCCGAAAAACCCGTCCGAGACCTGGTCCGGTCGTGGCAAGCAACCCCGCTGGTTGAAGGCGCAGCTCCGAGCCGGCAAGAAGCTCGACGATTTGTTGATCAACCGTTCATCCAGCCGCAAGCGCCGCCGCACCGGTTGAGCCCCGCGACGGTCGCGACGCCGTAGACACCGCTATGGCGCGGCTGTCCACAGCAACATCTAGCGATCGCGATCCTCTTTATTGTTCGGACTGCCGTCACCGCCGCCGTTGCCGTAGCCATTGTTGCCATGCACAATATGACCGCCTGAACTGGCTATCGCGGCTGAAGTAAGAGAGGTGGACAGCAACAGCGTCATGGCAGGAGGGGTGACGGCGGCAAATTTTCCGCAGCTCTTCAAGAACTCACGACGATCTTCGCCGTCGGTATCGAGATGGGTCATGGGGATCATCCTGCAACAGCCAGCCCTCAATTAAATGGTACGTCAAACTAGCGGAAGAGCAACTTAAATTTGTTAATGCAGTAATTTATTCCTCAGCTTGCCCGTTGATACTTGCCATTAAATCGGCGGCGACCGGAGTTGCGGCGAAAATGGAAACTTGGGCCGGCCGCGGATTGCATTTATTTCGACGTTGAGGGCTGCTGAAGGCGCGCAGGACAGCCAAACGCCTTGGCACCTGTAGGAATATCCCTGTTGACCAGTGAATTTGCACCTATGATCGCGCGGTCGCCGATCGTTACACCCATTTGGATCACGGAATTAGGGCCGACATATACTCCATTGCCGATCCAGGTGGGTGCGTAATCGATCGGGTCCCTGCCGAGCGAAATAGAACGATTTACTGTGTTATGTGTGTAGATCTGGACGCCAGCGGAGATGGAGCACCAGTCCCCTATCTGCAAATCTCCCCCCGAGCCATCCAGGATACATCCTGGTCCAATCCAGGTATTTCGTCCGACCTTGACAGACCCCAGAACGAGCACGTTGTCGTACATCGTGGTGCCCTCGCCGAACCCATACGCTGCGGCGTTATCGTCGCGCTCGGTGAGAAGGTCTCCGATCGGCACCCTCCGATCGAATTGCTTCCTCTTGCGAACTGCGAGAGCCCGCAAAAACTGGCGCGCAAATGCGAGCCATTGATCCACACGGTCATCGGACATTCTGGGATCTCGTAGCATCGGAAGCACCACTTGGTTTGAATTGCCAACTGCCTAACATCGGCAATCCTGACGTACGGCTAATTTGATAAGCGACTTTGGAATGCAATTACAACTTCCTCCCGATGCGCCGCGCCAAATGCAGGTATCGGAGGGCGATACTAGCTTCGGCACGACGTTCGTCGTCAGGCCGACATTATTTAAACCATTTCAATGGCCTACACTTCTTCGCTCCCGCCACACTTGCACAACCGCGACGAATGGACAGTGAGATCCGCTGTCCGCAGTTGACGCAGCCTTGGCATTGCCATACGCGAACGCCCTTCCGTCCAGACCGGCGAACCTGCCTGTTCAATATCGAAGCCCCAAGGTCGGGGCTCGAAGCGTCGCCGCCGTGGCTGCGCCAAACCGGCCTCAGCTCTAACATCTCGGCGTTGGCAACGAACAAGACTACGTTGTAATCCTTCACGTTAATTGGGTTCGTTCTGCGCATTTCGAGCTCCCCTCCTGTTGCCGGAGCGCACAAACACCCGGGGCCGTGTGCCAATGCGCGCACGCGCGCATTGGCGCGAACCGATCGGCATGAAAACCGGTCCGGACGCCGATCACTGGGCCTGTTCCGCGTGACCAACCGCCTCGGCCGACTTGCGCGGTCTTGGCCCGCGTCCAGCGGGGCGGCATTGCACAGCCTCCTACCGGCTTGCGTCGGAGAGACGACGTCGCAGCAACCTGTCGCGCCGTGCCTGCGCACGCCGCAGATAGCGCTCGACCATTTTGAGGTCGTGAACAAGACCGACACAGGCGTCTCCTCGCCCTGACGCCACCGGGCCTGAAGCTGGATCAGAGCCGCACGCGGTTGCGCACAGTTGAGCCAGCAGTGCATTGGCCGCGACTCTCGATGGGCGGGTGCACCAAACCGGAGACGTATTCGAAAGCAAATTCGCCCTGCCCTGGAATTTCTCCGAGGACGCGGCGGCGGACAAGCATATGGCCCAACTGCAGCACAACATGTGGGTGGTCGCCGCCCGCGCCGCGGTGCTGTCGATCATGACCGGTGGTGGCCGATGGGTCGAAATCAGGATCCATGCCGATCCGCTTTATCAACATCTGCTGCTCATCGCCGAGAAGAAGTTCTGGCGCTGTGTGCAAAACGGTGAGGCGCCGCAGCTGTTTGGTATCGAGCCGCCGCGGCCGCGGCTGGCGGCGATCCGGGTGGTCGACATGAGCGGCTCAAACGCCTGGGCGGAATTGGGCGCGCTCTACCGCCAAACTCGCGGCGCGGCGCTCGAGCACGAGCGGGCAAAAACGGAGCTAAAGGCGCTGGTGCCGGAAGACGCCAAGGAGGCGAGCGGCCACGGCTTGCGCGCCAAGCGCTCCAAGGCCGGCGCAATCAGCTTCGAGGTGGTCGACGTCGCTTAAACCTGCCGCCGAGCTCAGCCACGGGCGGGCAACTTGCCGAGCCTGAGCTCCCGGTTCAGAGGGTCTGTCGATGCAGCCGTCCTTTGACTTTGTCCATCTCGATCCCTTCTCTGATCCCCCGGAGCCGTACGAATCGGCATTCGAGCTGTTCGCTGAACTCTGGGCCAAACTGCGTGGCTTTGAGGCGCGCTGCGCGCAGGACCACGCCCTTGTCGCCCTGATCCGTGACCTGGAGCACCAGTTGATCGTCGCCGGACTCATCCTGGCGATCCAGGTGGACCTCCTGAAGGACCGATAACCTCGAGCAGTGGAGACAGCCAATGCAGCGCTGCAGCGTGACCATCAGCCAAATCGCCGGCGCGCTGGCGCGGGCGCAAAGTGAACTTGAAAATCCGGAAAAGGTATTGACCGCGACGATCGTATCACCGTTCCCGCGGGAGGAGAGCCGCACCTTCCGCTATGCCTCGCTCGCCAGCGGGCTTCAGATCGTGCGCAAGTGCCTCACCAAGCACGAGATCGCGACCGTGCAGGCCACCGCGATCGATGTCGACACCGGACTGATCAGGCTCACGACCACCCTGCTCCACGCCTCGGGCGAATGGATTGCCTCCGACTGGCCGGTGTGCCCGGTCGCCGACACCGCCGCCCCGCACCGGATGGGCGCCGCCCTGACCTATGCCCGGCGCTATGCGTTGTTCACGCTGGTCGGCATTGCCGGCGAAGACGATCTGGACGCCCCCGATGCTTCAGCCGGCCCGCCCGCTGCGGCGTCGCAACCAGCCGTTGGCGCCATAGCCAAGCCCGCCAAGGGCGTGCTCAACCGCGCGCCGGTGCTGGGGCCGCCAAGGTCCGCCGAGCTCCGCGAGCAGCTGTTGCGCCGGCTCGCAGAGCTGTCTGGCAGCACTGACCTGCTTGCCTGGGCCAAGGCCAGCCTTCCTCTCAAGAACAGCCTGCTGGAGGCGGACGCCCGCTTGGTCGAGGCCGCCTATCAGAGCAAGCTCGAGGACGCCATCCCTCCCGCAGCCAGCAGGGTCGAACAAGTGCACGCCTTGGATCGCGAGCCAAGCCTGGCAGAAGAACCGCTGCCGGCAGCAGATGCGGGCACCGAGACCGCGCCGCAGCCGGCCCTGCCAGCGGCGCCCGAAACGGGGCTCGCTCATCCCAAAGAGCCTTCCCGCAAGCGCAGCAAGGCCCACCTGCTGTTCGTCCGCAAGCAGCCCTGCCTCGTCTGCCAGCGAGCCCCGTGCGATGCCCACCATCTGAAATTCGCCCAACCTAGGGCGCTCGGCCGCAAGGTCAGTGACGAGTTCACCGTCCCCCTGTGTCGCGCCCATCACCAGGAGCTGCACCGGCATGGCAACGAACGGGCCTGGTGGGCCAATATGCAGATCGCGCCGCTGCCGGTGGCGCAGGACTTGTGGGTGGCGAGCCCAGTCCACAGCCCGTCCAGTGCCGCCGTCCTGAGCGCGGCCGTGCCCTCACGCACCGGGGAGGAGGCCTCACCGCTATGAACGGGGCCTTCCAAACGGCGCGCCCGCGCTGCCGGCGGAGTTCAGTCGCCGAACTCTCCTGGGAGATTCAGCGCTACCGCGTACTGCGCCACAAACGTCTTGAGACTTATAGCCAAAAAGGCGATTGAGGCCACGCTCCGCCGCACCGGCATGCTCGTGATCGCCTCGGAGTTCGAAGACAAGGGCCGTGTACTACACGCTGCAAAACGCGCTGAGCTGGCGGATCGATCCAATCGCTACGTTCGAGATCAACGCGCGTCTTGCGTCCTATGGATTCGACGCGACGCCATCAACACGGAAGTCTACGCGCAGGCGCGCGAGCTCTTGGTCCTGTTCGACGGCTTACTCAATGCCGCGCAGATAAAAGCGCATGTTGCTGCTCCACGAGATCCGGAAACTCGTAAGCGGGCCCATGCGTCGGGGCGCGTCGCCATGCCGCTCACGGAGCGCTTGAAGTCGGGCACAATTAGCTCCGGCTTGTGGCCATCGAATAGGCCGTCACACGATCAAGACAATCCATCTTGCCGCAACGTACGGCCGATCTTCTGTGTCCACCCGCGCACACATCCACACATCTTGCGTTAGAGTCCACGATGGCAGAGGCGGATTTGTTCTGGACCAAAGATCTTCTCGTTAACGACTAAACGTCGGCGCGAATATCGGACACAGCTCACAGGCATGGCAAAATTACAAAGCCGGCACAACGTGCTCCGTCAAAGCGTACGTAGATAACTGAGGATGGCTCGGCGTTCTGTCGCGCTGACATCACCGGGGAAATCCATTCTCGTTCCAGGACAGAAGACGCTTGGTGCTTTGAGGAACTCGTTAAGGCGCTCTTCGGTCCATGTGCCCCCTACCCGGCGCAAACTTGATGAATAATCCGGATAGCTCGTGACCGACGCGACTTGACGACCAACAATGCCGAGCAAATCTGGTCCGATCCGATTGCCACTCATCAAGTTCGGCTGATGGCAGCCGCTACACTTCTCCGCGAAAAGAGTTTCACCCGTGGCACCTTCCTTGGGACGAAGGGAGATCAATTTCTGTTCATCCGTCCATAGCAAGAGACTGCCATCATTGCCCTCGATGAGGTCGCGGATGCGACTCCCGATCGCGATCGGCTCGAGGTATTTGACCTGACCGTCCCGCACACGCGCGCGAAACAGCGACGCCGCCTTGAGTGTGGCGATCAGGAGATCACCTTGCCACTGCGCAAACAATCCGCGCTCCACCCCGATCAAATTAGAAACTGCGATCGAGGGGACCCAAGCGAACACTGGAGCTTCATAGCCCTTCTGCTCCGCATCAGGTTTATTCAGCGGCCACGAGAACGAACCATAGTCTGTTCCATAGGTCGCGAATGGCCAACCATAATTTGCGCCTCGGACCAGCTGATTGAGCTCGTCGCCGCCCTGCGGCCCATGCTCGGTCGACCAAATCGTTCCAGACCGATCGATATAGAGGCCTTCCGCATTTCGGTGACCAATCGTAAAAATTGTAGTGTTTCCATCCGTAATGTTAATGGCCAGTGTTTTGCCGTATGAGGCTGCCGGGTCCTGCGCATAGGCGTGAACCGAGGCAGCCCCGTCGAAGCCAAAATCACCGACGGTCAACAGCAGCGTTTCCGGATTTAGGAGAGCCATCCGGCCCCCACCAAAATAACCGACAAAAGGAATCCCGCGGCGGCGGTGTTCGCCGCGCGTTGGCAGGCAAGGTGAGGTCTCATATAGAGTTCTCCATCCGGAGACAGATTCGCCGCGAAGTAATGCCGCGCGGTTCGCCTCAAGGACGGAGATGCGTTCGGTCCAACATTCCTGACCAACATGCCAGTAAGCGTGCGAGACGAAAATGCGTGTACTGGCGCCGACCTCCTGAACCAGCAGGTCATACGTTCGGAACCACTCAGGATTAAGAATCTCGTGTCCGGCCTCTCTGCTCTGGGTCTCTTGAGGCACCCAGTCGGAGCGGTCTGCCCATGGACGGCCTGCAGCCGCGGAAAACGCCTCGCCGTTGATCGGTACCAGATACGGCAGCGTGTGGACGGTCATGTGGTCGACCGCTTCCCAGGAGAAGACATGGAGATGGCCGTCTCCGCTCACGAGAAGATAACGATCGCCGATCCGGGCCAGTGCTCCGCCGCGCACCGCAGATTTTGGAAACGCGTTCGAATAAGTGTGAACGTCCAAATTGTAGAACTCAGTCTTGATCGAGGTATTAGTGTGCACCGCTACATCGGGTGTAACCCGCAATGCGAACGACCCCGCGGCCGCCGCTGCCAGCAGCCCGCCAAGCGCCAGAGCTTGGTGCAGCGCCGCAGTTCCTACGAAGTACGGGGCGGGGACGAGCACCAGGGCAGACGTGAAAATCCCGAGGGTGATGGCGCGGGAATAATCGGTTCTGGTGAGGACAAACCCCAAGAAGACCACACCAAAAATCGCCATTGTGGACGCGATTGTCCCACCCAATCCCCGCCCCGGTGATGAGGGCCTAATCAAGAGAGTACATGCGGCGCTTAGGACGAAAGACGCCATAAGACAGCCAAATGGAAGCGACTGAGCGGCGGGAAGCCGCCATAATGGCACGCCAAAACTCAATATTGGAAATAGCAAAAGCAACGCGACAGAGGTCGCATACCACAAGACCAGATAATACCCCGACGGACGTTGGCGCCGGCCAGGATTCGCTTTCGCTCCGGTTTGGTCGAGAAGCTTGAAGCGTGTCACCACACCTTTGCGCGAAGACGGAACAATCCTCGTCTTTCGAAACTCCTCGGACGCCTCCGCAACTCCATGTTCTGTTCTCACGCTTTTAGTCATTAAATTATCCCACCACTATTAATCGACTGGATTAATCGCTAGAGGTTATTATGCACCTCGCTTTGTGCAGCGCGATGCCTGCGCCCGCGCTCACGCCCCTTCCTGCCCAACCGCCGCCCACAGCCCATCGCGGCCCGGGCTCTGCACGCGAACCCAGCGATAGGGCGTCCGCGACCATGGCTTGATCTGAGGCGTGAGATTATCCAGGACGACATCGCCGCTCCTGGTCCGTACGAGGAGCACCAAATGATGTTCTCCGGAACTAACCACGACTTCACTCAATAGCAGGACTCGCGCCGGCCAACCGCGCTGTAGCAGCTCGTGGCGCTTGCTCACGGCGTAATCGTTGCAATCGCCACGTGCGGGGTTAATGATCCACGCCTCGCCCGCCAGACCGAGCTCGTTGCGAACCGGCGCTATCGCCAAGTTGACCGCGCGATTGATCTGCCGCAGGTCCGCCCATCGCTTCTCGGTCAACCGGATCGGCCCGCCCCGAAAGGAGCGCCGCGGGCGACATTCCGCCTCATAGCGCAGGCAAAACGCCGTGTAAGTGATAGGCGGAAGCGTAGGGCGTCCCAGCTCGATGTGCGCAAGAGCCGGTGGCGGGACCGTCGGCACAGTCAAGGCCGCACGCGCCCACTGAACGCCTCCAATCATGACAGCTACGGCCGCCGCCACGATTGGCCCCGAGGTTCGTTGCATCTGCCGATCCCCCTGCGAACGCCAAACCAAGGTCCGAATTCACCACTCACCGCGGCCGCCCCCTCCGGTCGTTGGAACGGCCACCTTCGTATAATATTTAATATTAATTAATTTCATTTAATCCGCAACAATAAATTTACGAATTAATTGGCATGGAAATCGCACGCAAATGAGCCACGGTGGTGCGCGCTGGCCCTCCCGAAGAAGGATGGGAAGAATGGAGCGAAAATAGTGGCCGGGTCCCGGAGGGAAAAATGCCCGTCAAGCGCAAATTTTTAATTTTGATTTAATTATTTACCGAGACCAAAGCTTCCAACGACGACTTGGGCAGGAACAGAATCACATGCCAGATGAGCTACTCGTTATTCTGGGGGCTGAGGCTACAATGCTTGTCTTCATGGCGGCCATGACCCTGCACGCCAAGCGAATGGATGTATTGAGCGGATGGTCTCTCGAGCGGTCGGGAGTCTCGCCCACGGGTAACACGCATCCGCCGCGGTCGATCGGCCGAAAGCCGTGCGATTTAATGCGGTTGATCAGGAGATGGGACGGACTCACGACGTTCGACCCGCGAAATCTCTTGCGGCGACCGACATCACCGGAACGACGCAGTCGGGCCTTCAAACCAGACGCAGGCTCCGCCCCGGCTTGTGACGCGCTTTCGCCGGCCAGGCACGCCCGCCGCCGATGCGTCCGTGCTTTCAGAATCGTGCAGCGGCTTGAGCAGGTAGGACAGCGCGGTCCGACCTCCCGTCTTGATGAGGACCTCGACCGGCATATAAGGCAACAGCTTGGCCGATCCGTGTTTGCCGAGCTCGGTGATTTGCAAGCTTACACCACGGCCGATGGCCGCGGGACGGCTGCTGTAGAAGCCGAGCCCCAACCTCGACGATGAGAACATGCATGCTGATTGCGCCCGATCCATATTTAGTTTGCGCGCAAGGGAATCAATCCGCCGGTGAAAGGCAAATCAACAGCCTCCCGGTCAACGCCGCGAACAGGCGGACATCTCCGCCCAGATTAACGAATGGTTGAAATCACCAGGCCCAAAAGCCCCAACTTACCCGACTTAAAAAGTAAGGTCGCCTCGAGCATGGAAGCTCAGAAAAGAATATGACGGCTGGAGGCGACGGGTGGATCAAGTCCCGACGGCGGCATCCGGCCGCCGAGCTGCTCGCCGAGGTCGAGCGCACCACCGAGCCGGTCTCGGCCGGCCTGTGGCTGCGTCCGCGCTAGCGCGATGCTGGCACGACGCCGAGCAGCTCCGCGAACGCCTCGGCCCGGCGCTGCCAGCTGTGCTCGGCGGCGAAGGCGCGGCGGCGGGCGACCTCGGCCTCGGGGCGCGGGTCCTCAAGCCACTTCACGACCGTGGCAGCGTAGGCGGCTGGGTCGGTCTCCACCCGGATCAGGTTCTCACTCTGGTCCGTGAGCCACCGGATCGCGGGCAGGTCGCTGGCCACGACGCCGCGCCCGGCGCTGAGATACTCGAGCGTCTTCAGCGGGAAGCTGCCCCGGTTGAACGCCGTGTCGGCGTACGGGACCAAGCCGACGTCGATCGTCCGCAGGTAGCGGGGCAATTCCTCGAACGGCTTGGGCCCGGTCCACTGGACGTTCGTGCGAGCCAGCAGGCGCTCCATCCGCTTCAGTTCGAAGCGCGGGTGGCGCGGCCCGACCAGCAGCAGCGAGGTCCCCGTGTCCGCGACCGCCTCCAGCATGCTCAGCTCGATGCGGTCGCCGAGGTGGCCGACGAACCCGGCTATGGGCCCCTTCAGGACCACGTCCTCGGGCACCGGCGTCTCGTCGGTGGCGGCGAAGCGCTCGGCGTCGGCGCCGAATGGGATCAGGGTCGTCTCGCGCCCCCGCGCTCGCCAGCTATCGGCCACCGTCGGGCTGGAGGCCACGATCAAGTCGGCAGACGCTGCCAGCCGCCGCTCGCCGTCGGCGATGCGCCCGGCCGAGGTGCCGAACAGCAGCGCCCCGCCGACGAAGTCGTCCTGGGCCCAATAGACCTTCAGCTCCTCGTGGCAGGTGCCGAGCGTGCGGACCAAGGCGCTGACCCCGATGACTGCGCGCGGCCGTCCGCCCCGTCCGAGCAGCGCCTCGACCGCCTTGCGCTGCGCCCGCCGGACGATCGCGGTGGTGATCGCGGCCATGCCGGGCCGCTCGGGCCCGGGCAGCACGACCGGCGTCAGCCTGGCCAGGTTCGGCGCCAGCAGCCGCAGGCGCGGCTCGGTCAGCCCGGCCCGCAGCTCCGGACGCCGCAGTGGGCTCAGCACCGAGATGGCAGGGTCCACGTAGAGCACGGGCACAATCTTGGCCAGCGCCTCGGCCATGTGCTGGTCGGCGAACTTCACGCTGTCCCACGAGTTGGCCGCGCACAGCACGACCAGGCCCTTCCAGTCGCCGGGCAGTGTCGGTTCAACCATGCCGTCTCGCTCCTTCCAACGTCGTGGTTGCGGCACCGAGTGCGTCGGCAAGGGCCCTGTCCCAGGTGAAGTGGCGGGCCACGTCGGTCCCCCAGCCAGCATCGCCTCGCAGACCGCGTCGGGTCCTGGTGACCGCCTGGGCCAGCTCGCCGGGGTCGCCGCCCGCGATCATGGCACCGGTGCGGCCGGGGGTCCATGGCGAAGGCGGCGCGCCCGACGCAGGGGAGCCCGCGAGCCTGCGCCTCGGCGAACACGATCCCGAAGCCCTCCAGCCGCGACGGCATGAACGAGGCGGCCGAGACGAGGCGGCCGAAGAACTCGACCCGCGCAGCAACTGCGATCGAGGACAAGACTCCATAACCAACAATGATCCATCGGTCGTAGTGTGTCGTCACCTCCACTGGGGATACCGCATTTGTCCCTCCTCAGATAAGTTGAGACCGATCTGGTTTTTCGAGAAGGGGAGGCACTGGCTCATCAGGGCTTAGAGTTTAAGCTGCCTGCAGTTGATGCTGCAAGCCTGGGGTCCGGAAGACATCGTTGCGTTCGTCGCGGATCTAGTCGTGCGCACGATGCGCTTGATGGTTATGCCGCTCTTCGACAGAGCCAGGACGGTCGCGTTGCTCTCCCCTCGGCGCAGATAGCCCTCATACTGGAGGTGCTCGGCGGCTATTAGCAGCTTGGCATGGATCGTGATCGCGCCAATGGCGGTAGGTACCTGGCGCATTCAATTTGCGGACGCAAATGACGCTTACCTACTGCGTAGTCATTGCAATCGCCGCGATCGGGGCTGATGATCCACTCCTCGCCTGCAAGGCCAGTTCGGTGGGCGTCGGCACGATGGCCAGATTGATAGCGCGATTGATCGCCCGCAGCTCCGTCCACTGTTCCTCGGTCAGCCGGATCGTCCCACGGAAGCGTCTAGAGCGGCATTCAGCCTGCTTGCCGAGGCAAAACACGACGCAAAAGGCGGAAGCGTCGGTCGTCCCAACTCGATGTGCCGAGAGGCCGCCTGCAGGGACGTCGGCACCCACCCGTCCTGCGACGCTCGCCCGTTGAATTCCCCCGATCGTGACAGCACCGCTATCGCGATGACTGAGCCGGCGGTTCGATGCATTTGCCGATTCCGTCGCGAACGCCAACTGAGGCTCGGATTTACTTGCAGCGTGATCGCGGTCGAGGGGCGCGCACAATTATCGCATATTTACGATTTACCATATTTAGCTTAAATTAATTCAAATGATTAAATTCTACTGGCTACCCGGCGGCGGAAGTGCCAGATGTCCAGACGGCAAGGCTTCTTCCGGCCGGCAACCGGCATCTGCCGCTTTTGGTCGCGCACGCGCACGGGATTTGCGGCGGTTTGTGAGGACTTAAGCGAGGACTTAAGGGCGGCGTCGCCAGGGTCTCCCGATCAAGTCTCCAGTCGCTCGGCCCGCGTCGGGCCTACGGACCACGGTGCGAAGCGTGTCCGACCTAGTGGCTCGTTCTCGTCCGCCTAGTGGCCACGGTCACCCAGCCCTCGGGTACCACGCGCTTTTTGCGGCGGCAGGTCCCTAGCCGGTACTTGCGATTACGCCGGGCCAAACGCGAGTGCTTGTGCACTCGAAGGGCCGTCATCGCGTCGGCGGAGGCTCAGCGTTTCTTGATTGCGCGCGTAGCGGGCGTCGGACATCTTCGTCCCCCATAGCGCGCCCGCCGCCGGACTGTCGGCGAGCGAGCTGCGCCGGAAGCACGGCATCAGCGCTCCTTCAGCACCTTTTGATATGCTCTTCCGTGAACCTGCCTTTACGCGCTGCCTGTCCGCTGACAGAACAGAACCGTAACTTAAAACCCGGGCATTTCAAGCGAGCAGATCTGGGCAAAACAACCTTGAATGTTGATTTTCTTGTGGGCTATAACCAATAGTGAGGTGCTCGTCTTTATCATTGCTGGCGGTCTTGGCGCCCGGGATGAAGAAACTCGGTTGGCGGCCAAAGCCGATGCTCCCGCGGAGAGCATCTGATGTTGGCACAGGAATTTGTCATTCGCCGGATTTCACCGACCGGCGGTACCGGCTGGCTGCTGCACAAGAGAGCGCTATGAATCCAATTTTAGAAGAAGATCTTCACTACATACTGAGCAAGCTTTCACCGTCGAACAAAAATTCCTTCCGGGATGGCACCATACTCATCACCGGCTGCGCGGGCTTTTTGGGTTTTAGTTTCATGCAGTTTTTTTCCGAGCACGCCTCAGCATTGGGGATTCGTAAAATCATTGGGCTCGATACATTTCTTCTTACAAAGCCTACATGGATTTCGGAACTCGCCACCCGCCATGCGGGCTTGGTCGACATTTACCAGTTCGACGTTTCTAAAGACGATATCTCAAGCATTGACGGAAGCGCTCAGGCGACCCATGTGATTCATGGCGCATCCATTGCTTCTCCGATTTTTTATCGAAGATTCCCTATCGTAACCTTAGATGCAAATATTTGGGGCCTAAGGCGGTTACTCGATTTTTATACATCAAAGAAATCCCGGGGCTTTTTGTTTTTCTCAAGTAGCGAAATTTACGGCGACCCCGATGCGGCCAACATTCCCACGGCCGAAGAATACCGTGGCAACGTTTCCTGCATTGGCCCGCGCGCCTGCTATGACGAATCGAAGCGGTTTGGCGAAACCATGTGCAGCCTGTTTTCCAAGGAGTATGGAATTCCGATCACTGTCGCAAGACCATTCAACAATTACGGACCGGGAATGAGAATCGATGATCGGCGCGTTCCCGCGGATTTCGCAAAGTGCGTAATCGAAAACAAAGACATCGAAATTCTCTCCTCTGGTTCGCCTACGCGCACATTCTGCTATGTCGCTGATGCGCTCGCGGGGTACTTAAAGTGTCTCACCTACGGCGAGTTCGACTACTTCAATATCGGCATTGAAAGGCCGGAGATTTCAATTCGAGAACTTGCATCGCTCTATCAAGAGGCCGGCTCCCGCTTCCGTGGCTACACGGGAAAGGTAGTTTTGGGTCAATCCCCTGACAAAGAATATCTGACTCATAATCCGAATAGACGATGCCCCATCATCGAAAAGGCAAGGACGAAACTAGGGTACAATCCCGAAATCAACGTAAAGACCGGAGTCGAGAGATTCGTTCAGTTTCTCCTGCACGAGAAGGAGAAAGGAGACCTAGCGTGAAGCTGTCAGTAATCGGAACAGGCTATGTCGGGTTGGTGAGCGGCGTTTGTTTTGCCTCTAAAGGCCACGACGTCGTTTGTGTTGACGTGAGTGAAGAGAAGGTCAGTTTGATCAATAGGAAGATTCCGCCCATTCATGAGGAGGGCCTTCCAGAACTTCTTCGCACCGTTATCGACGAAAGAAAATTCCGCGCGACCTCTAATCTGAATGAGGCCTTGGATTTTTGCGAGGCCGTGATCGTGGCCGTCGGAACTCCGACGACCGATGGAAAACTCGACCTCACCTATCTCGTTCAGGCAATACGTCAAATCGGCGCGTACTTGAAGTCGACGAACAAGTTTTTAAGCGTGATCATCAAAAGCACAGTTCTTCCGACCACGACGGATACTGTCGTTCGCGAAGCGATTACGGAAGCGTCTGGCAGAAAGGTTTCGCAATTTGGACTTGGAATGAATCCTGAATTTTTGCGCGAGGGAAAAGCCATCTCCGACTTCAATTTCCCTGATCGCATTGTTCTTGGGTTCGACGACTCCCAAACTCGTGAGGTTCTCTCGAAGATTTACGAGCCCTGGAACGTCGACAAGGTGTATGTCAACACCCGGACAGCGGAGATGATCAAGTACGCGAACAACTGCTTACTCGCGCTCCAAGTTTCAGCCGCGAACGAACTGGCGAATCTTGCGGCCAAGCTAGGTGGGATCGATTTTATGGATGTTTTTAGAGGCGTCACTCTCGACAAGCGATGGAATCCAATTGGATCCGATGGATCTCGTACAGATCCCGAAATTTTGACTTATTTGGTGCCTGGGCCCGGCTTTGGCGGCAGTTGTTTCCCGAAGGACGTTCAGGCGATCCGCACACAGGGACAAAACAATGGCCTTCCAATGGAAATATTGGAAGGCGTCTTGAGTGTGAATGCGAAACAGCCCGAACAGGTGACAAAAATCCTTGGAGCTCACTTTGGAAATCTAGAGAGCAAGAACATCCTGCTACTGGGACTTGCGTTCAAGCCGGAAACCGACGATGTTCGTGAATCGGCCTCGATCCGCATTTCGGAAGAATTGCTTGCACAAAAGACCAATCTTGTTGCGCACGATCCAATTGCGACGGAAAACTTCATCAAGTTCTCGGGCGTTCAAACCTCTGCAATCCGATTCACCAAGAATTGGAGAGCGGAAATTGCGAACGCGGACGCAATCGTGGTGGCTACGCGGTGGGCAGAATACAAAGCTCTTCCTGGCCTCAAGGTTGCCGGCAAAGTCGTGTTCGATACGCGACGGCTTCTTTCCCCAAAGGATTTCCCAAGCTCCACGTACTTTTCGATCGGCCGAAGGGTTTAGCTGCAGTAGCCAGTGCCCCAAGCCTTTCTTCAGCATGTCGGGGCGATTCTACGTTGGGATCACGACACCGAACTTACTTCAATGTCTCACGGTAATATTCAAAACAGTCGTCCCAGGCTTTCGATTCCTCCCAATTACCGACATACCCGACCGCCGAATCTGCGTTGTACCTTCGTATAGGCTCGCTAAAGTCCGTTTGGTGATCGAGAATGACTTGAAGCTCTCTCCCCGCACGCTTCGAAAACTCCTTCGCGTATTTTTGCGCGAACTCCCCCTGCCTGCATACGTAACCGCTGGGATTCAATTTGGTGAGAATTTGACTTTGTGAAGGAAGTGCCTCGATGAACTTGCGATAACAACGGGAAAGCAGCGAAACGTGCGCGTTGTCGCGCAAGTATTCCGGCGTTCTTACGTGCGGAGTCTGGCCACTCGCCCATGTTTTAACGAGATAGTGCGTAAAGCGTTCTTCTTCGTAAGGACCGAATGGATTGGTAATCACGAACTTGCCGAGCTTCAACTTCCTTTGTTCACAAAAATAGAGAAAGATCTCGTAGGTCATCGTCTTCGAGAGCCCGTAAGGATTGAAAGCTCCGGAATCTCCCAAACCTTCATTGGATTCGAAGACAGACCCAGTAAGAACAAGGCCCTGACCACCGCCGCCTTGGAAAATATCCAATACGCGTCTTAGGTTATTCGTATTGCTCGCAGTTGCCGCCATGTGATCGAAATCGGGACTTCGATAATCCTTCATTTCCGCGGCATGATGGCAAATGAGCTCAAACTTACCCGATTCTAAAATTTCCAAAAAACTTTCTGAGCCAAATGAGACATTCGGCTGTATCGAAGAAACTTTGGCGAGTTCCTTAAAACGCTCGCCGCGAATCCCTTCGTAAGAACCGCTTCGCACGGTCGCTACTACTTGGTGACCGGCCCCAGCTAGCTCTCGCGCGAACCATAAACCAGTAAACGATGTGGCTCCGGTCAAAAGAATTTTCATAGCAATCCTCAAATCAACAGCGCGGGAGTAAAGTCGGGCTCATTCGCGTCATTCTCACACATATACGCCGGTGACTTACGCGCCGCTTCGATGGAGCCATCGCATTGTGACCAGAGCTGCGAGACTGCGGACAAACCACAGGCCAATGAACGAGCTTGCTCCAGTAAGAGGAATCTTCACAAGCCTCGGAGCAGTTCAATCCCGTGAAAAGCGGGATTGAACTCGGGCCAGTTACGATCTTTTTCCGAGACTTCCACGGGAACGCGAGGCCACCTCACGTCGAAACGTGGATCATTGAAGCGTATCCCGCGCTCTGCTTCGGGAGTGTAGAAGGCGTTGACGAGATAGAACGCCTCCGTGTCGTCGGTCAACGTAAGGAAGCCGTGCGCAAAACCGCGCGGAACATACATCATCAACCGGTTCTCGCCTGATAATTCCGCCCCGAACCACTGAGCATAGGTTGGAGAATCCGGGCGGAGATCAATAATAACGTCATATAGCGTGCCACGGATGCAACGCACGACCTTGATTTCGGCTGCTGGCGGCAACTGGTAGTGCATACCGCGCAATGTGCCCGCCTTGGCAGTAAGCGAGTTGTTGATTTGGACGATCGGAGTGGGAATTCCAGCTGTTTCGAATTGCCGTTGGCAGTATAAGCGCGAAAAAAAGCCTCGATCATCGCCTCGCTTTTCTAGTTCGATCGTATATGCGCCAAGAAGCGGCGTCTGGTGGAATTTCATCGGCAGATCCTTGGGTTCTGGGCCTTGTTTGCCAGTGCGAGGCACCGCCTCACCACTGATAGCCTCGGTGACTGCCTCATTATTTTTTTCCCTTCCGGGCATTGTAATCGCGGCGAGATGTACCACTGCGTCGCCGCCGTCGAGACGGCCGAGGATACGTCCAAAATGCATTCATGCTATCGAGCGATTCCTGCGATCTTTTGGCTCTCGGCGAGATTGTGCGCAAGGTAGAGTGTGTCGGAGCCAACCAGTTTGGAATCGGGAAGCTTGTCGCGGAAAGCGGAACGAGCGTTCGGCCGACATAGCCCGCCACAACGGTAATGAGGATCCGCTTTGAACGCCCGTTACCATTTCTTCCAGGGAGCTTTGTTGCTCAACCAGAGGTCTTCCAAGTACCGCTTGTCGCGCAACGTATCCATCGGATGCCAGAACCCGTCGTGAAAGAAAACACTCATTTGGCCATCCTTTGCCAAGTTAATCATCGGCTCCCTTTCCCAGATCGTTGCATCTCCCTCGACATAATTTCCGATCTTGGGCGATAGAACAAAAAAACCGCCATTAATCCAGCCGCCGTCACCGCGCGGCTTTTCCTGAAAGCCGGTTACTCGGGTGCCATCGTAATTGATCGCACCAAAGCGTCCGGGAGGCTGGGTTGCCGTCACGGTTGCAAGGCGTCCTTCACGACGATGGAATGTGATACTCTCGGTTATGTTGATGTCCGATACACCATCGCCATAGGTGACGCAGAAAGCCTCGTCTTTTGCGAGAAAGGGCAGAATCCTCTTAATGCGGCCCCCGATCATCGTTTCCTCACCTGTGTCGATCAGAGTGACCTTCCAGGGCTCGGAGTGGTTTTCCAAAACTCGCATACTGTGTTCCCGCATGTCGAAGGTAACGTTCGACTGATGCAGGAAGTAATTGGAGAAATATTCCTTGATTACGTACCCCTTGTGGCCAAGACAAATGATGAAATCATTGATGCCGTGGCTACTGTAGATCTTCATAATGTGCCACAGGATCGGCTTGCCGCCGATCTCGATCATGGGTTTGGGGCGGATATCGGTCTCTTCTGCAAAGCGCGTTCCGAGACCGCCGGCCAATATCACTGCCTTCATCGATCGCCTTGAAATCTTTGTCGTTTTCGCCCAGACCACCGAGACTGGTGCCGTCGCCAATAATCGCGAGAAAACATTTAACCCCACTAATTAAATATTATCAAGATTTAAAATGCGATCAAAATTTAAATTTTGTTCGCCCATGCGCGCCTGAGATATAAATACACAATTTTAAGCGTGCGCTGCCGCCTTTGCGCAGTCCTCCCTCTCGTTCGAAGCAGCAGATGGACCTTTGTCGGACAGGATTATACGAACCTGTCAGATCGTCCGCGGGCCGTTGGTATAACTGGTGTGCGGCAAGCGCGTTCACCGGTTAGAGTCAGGAGAACTTACCTTGCAAACCGAGGAGTGCTCGGACATCCCGCTCCCACCTACTCGTCGCCCTGGTCTAAGCTCGTAGGCGACCAATCGGCTGCAGGGTAAGCGATGTTCTCAGGCCACGCGCCAGCGTTTTTGGGTAGCGAGATAGGCCCAGGGTAGCAATTCGTCGATCTGG
>NZ_JBVVPQ010000101.1:0-20505 GCF_055811695.1 Bradyrhizobium sp. MI1.3
GGGTCATCCAGTACGCCGTGGCTTTCCGGTTCTAGCCGAGCCGCATCCGGGATACTGGATCCCCCGCCTTCGCGGGGCATGACAACAGTGAATACGGCAACCCTGCGTAAGCAGGACAAGGGACAACGGCATTGTTCGACAATCTGTCGGAACGGCTTGGCGGCATTCTCGATCGTCTGACGGGGCGCGGTGCGCTGACCGAAAAGGACGTCGACGCCGCCATGCGCGAGGTGCGCCGCGCGCTGCTGGAAGCCGACGTCGCCCTCGAAGTGGTGCGCAGCTTCACCGAGCGGGTCCGCGAGCAGGCGATCGGCGCCACCGTCGTCAAATCGGTGACGCCCGGCCAGATGGTGGTCAAGATCGTCCATGACGAGCTGATCAACACGCTCGGCGCCGAAAGCCAGACCATCGACATCAATTCCGTGCCGCCGGTGCCGATCATGATGGTCGGCCTGCAAGGCTCCGGCAAGACCACCACCACCGCAAAGCTCGCCCGTCGCATGGTCCAGCGCGACAAGCGCAAGGTGCTGATGGCGTCGCTCGACATCTACCGTCCTGCGGCGATGGAGCAGCTGGCCGTCCTGGGCCGCGATCTCGACATTCCGACACTGCCGATCGTCGCCGGCCAGCTGCCGGCGCAGATCGCGAAGCGCGCGCTGGAGGCCGGCAAGCTCGGCGGCTACGACGTCGTGCTGCTCGACACCGCCGGCCGCACCACGCTCGACGAAGAGATGATGGCGGAAGCAGCAGCCATCAAAGCCGCCGCCAATCCGCATGAAGTGCTGCTGGTGGCGGACAGCCTCACCGGCCAGGACGCCGTCAACCTCGCCCGCGCCTTCGACGAGCGCGTCGGCCTCACCGGCATCGTGCTGACACGAGTCGATGGCGACGGCCGCGGCGGCGCCGCGTTGTCGATGCGCGCGGTCACCGGCAAGCCGATCAAGCTGCTCGGCACCGGTGAAAAGACCGATGCGCTGGAGGATTTCCATCCCGGCCGTATCGCCGGCCGCATCCTCGGCATGGGCGACGTGGTGTCGCTGGTCGAACGCGCTGCGGCCAATATCGATGCGGAAAAGGCTGCGCGCACCGCCGAGCGGATGCGCAAGGGTCAGTTCGACCTCAACGACATGCGCGAGCAGCTGTCGCAGATGGCGAACATGGGCGGCATCAGCGGCCTGATGGGCATGATGCCCGGCATCGCCAAGATGAAGAACCAGATCGCGGCCGCCGGCATCGACGACAAGATCTTGAAGCGCCAGGTCGCGGTGATCGATTCCATGACGCGCGACGAGCGCCGTCATCCCGATCTGCTCAAGGCCAGCCGCAAGAAGCGTATCGCCGCAGGTTCCGGCCAGAGCGTCGAGCAGGTCAACAAGCTGCTCAAGATGCACCGGAACATGGCCGACATGATGAAGGCCATGGGCTCCGGCAAGCGCGGTCCGCTCGCGGGCATCGCCCAGGCGATGGGTTTTGGCGGCGGCATGAAGCCGCCTTCGCCGGAAGAGATGAAGGCGCTGCAGGAAAAGATGCAGGGCGGCGGCGGACAAGGTTTGCCCAGCCTGCCGAAGGATTTGCCGCCCGGGCTGCGCCAGGGTCTGCCGAACGTTCCAGGCCTGACCGGGCTGAGCGGCAAGCCGATGCTGCCGGGCCTCGGCGGTTTCCCGGGCAAGAAGAAATGAGGAATTCGTCGCGGGAGATCGCAACGGTCTCGCGCAACGCGGAATACCAATCAACCGAACAAAACGTACTTTGAAGGAGAACTTAGATGTCCGTCGTTATCCGTCTCGCCCGCGCAGGCACCAAGAAGCGCCCCGTCTATCACGTCGTCGTCGCCGATTCGCGCTTTCCCCGCGACGGTCGCTTCATCGAGCGTCTCGGCTATTTCAACCCGCTGCTGCCGAAGGACAACGAGACCCGTCTGAAGCTCGACATGGACAAGGTGAAGGCCTGGCTCGCCAAGGGCGCGCAGCCGTCGGACCGCGTGTCCCGCTTCCTCGACGCCGCCGGCGTCAAGAAGCGCGAAGTGCGCAACAATCCCGAGAAGGCCGTGCCGCGCAAGGAGCGCAAGGCGCAGGCCGAAGCCGCCGCGAAGGGTTAAGGCCAGATCATGCCGGCGCTGGTCTGCGTCGCGCGGATCGGCGCCGCGCATGGTGTGCGCGGCGCGGTCAAACTGTGGACCTTTACCGAGGATCCATTTGCCGTGCGGAGCTACGGCCTGCTCTCGTCCAAGGATGGCAAGCGCCAGTTCGAGGTCGCAACGGCGCGCGCGGCCAAGGATCATCTGGTTGCGACGTTCAAGGGCGTCACGACCCGCGATGAGGCCGAGCGCCTCAACGGCATCGAGCTCTACGTCGCGCGCGAAAAGCTGCCCGCGACGGACGAGGGCGAATATTACCACACCGATCTGGTCGGGCTCGCCGCCGTCACCACGGCCGGCGATGCGCTCGGCCGCGTGCTCGCGATCCACAATTTCGGCGCCGGCGACATCATCGAGATCGCGCCGCCCACGGGGACCACGATGCTGCTGCCGTTCACGGACGCGGTGGTGCCGGAGGTCGATCTCACAGGGGGCCGCGTCGTGATCGCGCTGCCGCAGGAAATCGCGGGGGAGGATCCCTCCCCGGGTCGTCCCGGCCTAGTGCGCAACTTGCGCACGGGGGGCCGGGACCCATAACCACAGGCCAGAATTTTTAGCTAAACTGATCGCTCCAGCCGTCGCCAAACGAAGTGCGGTGGTTATGGGTCCCATCTGCGCTCCGCTTGTCCGGGACGACAATAACTGAGATCCGATGACCAACCCCTCACCCTGGCGCGCGACGGTGCTGACGCTGTTTCCGGAGATGTTTCCGGGGCCGCTCGGCGTGAGCCTGGCCGGCCGGGCGCTGGCTGGCGGGCTCTGGGAACTGGAGGCGCGGGACATCCGGGCCTCGGCTACCGACCGCCATCGCAGCGTCGATGACACCCCGGCCGGCGGCGGACCGGGCATGGTGCTTCGGGCCGATGTTCTGGCGGCCGCGATCGATGCCGCCGGGATCGGCCCGGACCGGCCGAAATTGCTGATGAGCCCGAGAGGTCGGCCATTGACCCAGGCCCGCGTCCTCGAACTGGCCAAGGGTCCGGGTCCCCTGATCGTCTGCGGGCGGTTCGAGGGGGTGGACCAGCGCGTGATCGACGGGCGAGGCCTGGAGGAGGTCTCGATCGGGGATTACGTCCTCTCCGGCGGTGAAATCGCGGCCCTGGCCCTGATCGACGCCTGTGTTCGGCTGCTGCCGGGCGTGATGGGCAAGGAAGCCTCGGGAACCGAGGAAAGCTTCTCCGACGGCCTGCTCGAATACCCCCAATACACCCGGCCGCAGCTGTTCGAGGGGGCACCGATCCCTGATATCCTGACCTCCGGTGACCATGCCAAGGTCGCCAGCTGGCGGCGGGCGGAATCCGAGGCCCTGACGGCGGCCCGGCGACCGGATTTGTGGGCCCGGATCCCGAGCAAAGTCCCGAATCGGGCAGGACGCCAAAAAACGCCAAAAAACAAGACAGACGGGTGACAAACGCTCCGGCTTGCCTTATAGCAGCGGCCACATCCGCAATGGCTGGATAAACGAATTTCGCGCAGCCCCCGTTTTCCAAGGCTGGGCGCGCCGATGGAGATTTACCCATGAACCTGATCCAACAGCTCGAAAAAGAGCAATTCGACAAGCTCTCCGCCAACAAGGAGATCCCGGAGTTCGGCCCCGGCGATACCGTGATCGTCAACGTGAAGGTCGTCGAAGGCGACCGCACCCGCGTGCAGGCCTATGAAGGCGTTTGCATCGGCCGTTCCGGCGGCGGTCTCAACGAGAGCTTCACGGTGCGCAAGATTTCGTACGGCGAAGGCGTGGAGCGCGTGTTCCCGGTGATGTCGCCGATGATCGACTCGATCAAGGTGGTGCGCCGCGGCAAGGTGCGTCGCGCCAAGCTCTATTATCTCCGCAACCTTCGCGGCAAGTCGGCCCGCATCGTCGAGAAGAAGCAGGACCGCCCGGCTGCTGCCGTCAACGAGTAAGCTCCGCTTACATGCGAGTTTCCAAAAGCGCGGGGCCAAACCCCGCGCTTTTTTGTTGCGTCAGCCGTGCGCGTCAAAGCCCTCGCGATTCCAGTTCGGCCTGCTATATATTCTTGGAATGTTTCCAGATTTGACCAGCCTCTCGCCCGTCAAGCGCGTCGTCATCGACGATCGCTCGCGGCTGCCCGGCCGGTTCTTCGGACGCTTCGCGACCTCGGCAACGTCAGAGCTTACGCGCGCAGCCTAAAAGCTGCGCTGACGATTTCGTTGCCCCGCGCGCCAGCCGCGCAACCCGCTCTACACAACATTCCTGGAGCTGACGCTCATGCCCAAGCCGACCACATTGTACGACAAGATCTGGAACGACCATCTGGTGCACGAAGCCGAGGACGGCACCTGCCTGCTCTATATCGATCGCCATCTGGTGCACGAGGTCACTTCACCGCAAGCGTTCGAAGGCCTGCGCGCCACCGGCCGCAAGGTCCACGCGCCCGAGAAGACGCTGGCCGTCGTCGATCACAACGTGCCGACCACCGACCGCACCAAGCCGAACCCCGACCCTGAAAGCATCGAGCAGATCAAGGCACTGGCCGACAACGCCAGGGAGTTCGGCATCGAATATTACGACGAGTTCGACAAGCGTCAGGGCGTCGTCCACGTCATCGGCCCCGAGCAGGGCTTCACGCTGCCCGGCACCACCATCGTCTGCGGAGACAGCCACACCTCGACGCACGGTGCGTTCGGCGCGCTCGCGCACGGCATCGGCACGTCGGAAGTCGAACACGTGCTGGCGACGCAGACGCTGATCCAGAAGAAGGCGAAGAACATGCGCGTCACCGTCGACGGCAAATTGCCGGATGGTGTGACGGGCAAGGACATCATCCTGGCGATCATCGGCGAGATCGGCACCGCAGGCGGCACCGGCTACGTGCTCGAATACGCCGGCGACGCGATCCGTGCGCTCAGCATGGAAGGCCGCATGACGGTCTGCAACATGTCCATCGAAGGTGGCGCGCGCGCCGGCCTGGTCGCGCCGGATCAGAAGGCGTTCGACTTCCTGCGCGGCCGCCCGAAGGCACCGAAGGGCGCGGATTGGGACGCGGCGATGCGTTACTGGGAGCGCTTGCGCTCGGACGAGGGCGCGCATTTCGACCACGAGCTGCGGCTCGATGCCGCAAAGCTGCCGCCGATCGTGACCTGGGGCACGAGCCCTGAAGACGTGATCTCCGTCACCGGCAGCGTGCCCGATCCCGACAAGATCGCGGACGAGGCCAAGCGCCTGTCGAAGCACCGCGCGCTGAAATATATGGGCCTGACCGCGGGGACGAAGATCACTGACATCAAGCTCGACCGCATCTTCATCGGCTCCTGCACCAACGGCCGGATCGAGGATCTGCGCGCCGCCGCGAAGATCGCGGAAGGCAAGCAGGTCGCAGGCGGCGTCAACGCCATGGTCGTGCCGGGCTCCGGCCTCGTGAAGGAGCAGGCCGAGGCTGAAGGTCTGGACAAGATCTTCATCAACGCCGGCTTCGAATGGCGCGAGCCCGGTTGCTCGATGTGCCTCGCGATGAACCCCGACAAGCTGGCTCCGGAAGAGCGCTGCGCCTCGACCTCGAACCGCAACTTCGAGGGCCGCCAGGGCTTCAAGGGCCGCACCCATCTGGTGTCGCCGGCGATGGCGGCGGCCGCGGCGATCGCAGGTCACTTCGTCGACATCAGGGAGTGGCGGTAAGCCGCTCGTTTTAATTTGAGCGATCGCGGCAAACCGCCGTTAATCGGTAGCGCCGACACTGCGTCCTCGCGAACATTTCGCGAGGACACGAGCTCATGGCCAGCAAGCCTGAATATGTCGATCTGATCAGCGCGGCGACGCCCCAGCACCGGCGGCGCGCGGCACCGCTGCGCATGGTCGCCAAGCCCGAGGTCGAGGAGACCTCGAAGCTCAGCCGCTGGCCGCCGGCGATGTTCAAGCAATGGAAGATCGAGAACCTGACGCGATGGACGTCGGCGTCGTGGAAACTGAAGGATTGGCTTTAAGCCATCGGATGAACAAAGGGCGCCGTCGAGGCGCCCTTTTCATTTCGATCGTGCTTACCAATAGCGGTACGGATGGTGCCAGCGATGCCAGCGGCAGACGCGGCGCGGGCCGTAATAGGTCCAGATGACCCGGCATCGGCGCGGATGGCTGTAATAGGGATAGTAGCCGCCGTAATAGCGCCGATGAAAATGGCGATAGCCGTAATGCGGGCGATAGATGCCGTAGCGGTGGAATCCACCTCCGCCATAGTGGCGAACTCCGCCGTAGCGATAGCCGCCGCCATGAAACGCGGGCGCGGCGCGGAAGCCACCAGCATGGAAACCACCGCCGCGGAAGCCACCGATATGTCCTCCGCCACCGTGGAAGCCGCCTCCACCGTGGAAACCGCCGCCGCCATGAAAGCCGCCGCCACCATGCCCACCGCCGCCACCGCCGCCGTGGCGAACCGGGATCACATCGTCACTTGCGGCCTTCGCCACAGGCAACGCCGTCGGATTGATTGGAGTCATCGCCTCAGCACGACGCGTCGTTCCGGCCGACAGCATCAGCGTCGCGGCGGCCGCAATGCCGAGCAAGCGCATCGGGCTTGCCCTGAGACCCAATATTCTCAGCATCGGCTTCTCCCTGAATCTGGACAGCGGAGTTGCGACGCTCGCTCCCGGCGTGCGTCATCCCTGTTCATTGGCGGTCGCTCCCAAGATTAAATTAGGGACAGCGACGTGAATGCCTCATGAATGAACGACGGGCGCAGCATCGCGCCGCGAGGTCACCGCCACGGCCCGAAGCCGAGCACGAACGGTGCGGGCACGCCGTAGGGATAAGGACGGTAGTAGACCGGCCGCGCGTAGTAATGCGGATCACGACGCGGGGCGTATCGCACGACGTCGGACCGCACATGTCGGCGCCCGTCGAACACCGCGCGCCCGGCCGACGCATCGGGCAGCTTCGTCACCCTGTGCGCAGCGGACGCGTGAGACAGGCCTGCGGCAAGCCCGACGCCAACCGCCAATGCGAACCATCTCGTCATGACGACCTCCGCCTCAGCGCGCGACGGGCACGGCGTTCGTATCAGCCCCGGCGCCAGTAGCAGCTCATATGCGGCACGATCACCGTGCCGCTGGGGCGAAATTCCTGCACATAGGTGGCGTTGCACTCGCGGACCGCATCGGGACCGGGATTGTAACGGGGATAGACGCCATCCGGACTGTAATAGGGCGTGACGCGCAGGCGCGCCGGGGGCCGCTTGCGCGGCGGCGGCAGATCGTCTCGCGAGGCCGCCTGGGCCAGCCTGATCCCGGGAGCCGCGGTCTGGGCCTCCGCGCCAACGCAAAACTGCGAAAACAACCCCATGCACAGTAGCGTCAGCGCTGTTTTCGCTCGCATTTTTCCGCCCATCTGAACGTCCACTTCGAGGCCCTAGGCTCCCCGTTTTGACGGCGCCCGTCAACCTCGCCGCGCTTATAAAGCCGGATGCATCGCCGCGAAACCCACGCTATGAGAAGCCCATGTGGACGGAATTGAAAGCACCCTCGCTGGCCGAGATGGAAGCGATGGCGCATGAAGTGTTCGAACGCCTGCCGGCGGAGTTTCGTAGGCTGTGCGAGGGCGTGATCATCCGCGTCGACGACTTCCCCACCGAGGAAGTCCTGGACGAGATGGCATGCGAGAGCGAGTTCGACCTGCTCGGCCTGTTCCAGGGCGTCGGCCTGCCGCAGCAGAGTTTTGGCGACGTGGCGCGGCTGCCCAACATGGTGTGGCTCTACCGCCGGCCGATCCTGGATTACTGGGCCGAGCACGACGAAAGCCTCGGCCATATCGTTCGCCACGTCCTGATCCACGAGATCGGCCATCATTTCGGCCTGTCGGACGACGATATGGCCGCGATCGAGGCTCAAGAGCCCGGTTAGGCAGACGAGATCTGCCGAATTCGGCCTAGGATTTCCGCCCCGATCGCGATAAATACCGGTTCCCTAGACCACCCCGGGAAAGCGCAACCATGGACAAGTTCACCACGCTGGAAGGCGTCGCGGCGCCGCTGAAGATCATCAATGTCGATACCGACATGATCATTCCGAAGCAGTACCTCAAGACCATCAAGCGCACCGGCCTTGGCAAGGGGCTCTTCTCCGAGCAGCGCTACAAGGACGACGGCAGCGAGAATCCCGATTTCGTCCTCAACCAGCCCGCCTATCGCAATGCGAAGGTGCTGGTCGCCGGCGACAATTTCGGCTGCGGCTCGAGCCGCGAGCATGCGCCCTGGGCGCTGCTCGACTTCGGCATCCGCTGCGTGATCTCGACCTCGTTCGGCGACATCTTCTACAACAACTGCTTCAAGAACGGCATTCTGCCGATCCGCGTGGCCCAGGAAGACCTCGACAAGCTGTTCGACGACGCCGAGCGCGGCGCCAACGCGACGTTGACGATCGATCTGCCGAACCAGGAGATTCGCGGCCCCGACGGCGGCATGGTCAAGTTCGAGATCGACCCGTTCCGCAAGCACTGCCTGATCAACGGCCTCGACGACATCGGCCTGACGATGGAGAAGAAGGCCTCGATCGATACCTATGAGGAGAAGCTCAAGCGCGAACGCGCCTGGGCCTGATCTCAAGTTTTTGTTTGAGCCCCGGTGCTGACAGCGCCGGGGCTTTTTCTTTGCCAGCGTTGTCCTCTATAGCTTGCGCCCATGTTGCCTGACATCGTCACCTTCTGGCACGGCCCAATGGACGCCCTGCGCCAGACCTGTCTGCGCTCGCAGCTGGCTGCCGGCCACAAGGTCACGGTCTACAGTTTCGACACCATTCCCGGCCTGCCCGCAGGCGTCGGCAACGCGGACGCCGAGGCGATCCTGCCGCATGCGTTCTCCGAACGATTGCGACCGCCGCAGCCGGACGGCAGCTGGCGCGACTGGACCACGCTTCAGTTCAGCGACTTCTTCCGCATGAAGCTGATGGCGAAGGGCCTCGGCCTCTGGCTCGACGCCGACGTGCTGCTGCTGAGGCCCGTCGAGATCGATCCGGCAAAGCCCTACTTCGCGTGGGAGCGTCCGCGCCAGCTCGGCAATTCCGTGATTTACCTTCCGCCCCGGCACGGCATCGTTGCCGCCTTCGAAGAGCTGATGGAGCAGGAGGAGCTGACGCCGAACTGGCTGTCGATACGCCATCGCGTCACGTTTGCGATGCGCCGCCTGCGCGGCGGCTCGAACCGCCTCTCCGATATCCGTGTTGCGATCTTCGGCCCGGCGGCACTCACCGCGCTCGCGCGCCGCACCGGCGAGCTGCACTGCGCCTTGCCGAAGCAATCGTTCTACGCCGTGCATGCCGAGCCAAAACTGTTCTTCGATCCCTCGAGCTATCTCGGCCTCGTCACCGACCGCGAGATCATCGGCCTGCACATCTCGCCCAAGGGAAGGGGTGGTGAGAAGCCGATTCCGGGTAGTCTTTATGCATGGGCGACGGAGCGGTTCGGCTAACGCCTGATGGGATGAGACTCGCCCGGCGCCGCGACGGCGGTGCGTTCCCTCCCCCCTTGTGGGGGAGGGCTAGGGAGAGGGGTGGCCCAGGAAGAGGTGCTGGGTATTGGCGATGCATCGGGTGTCGATACTCGACCGAAAGAGTCCCCGTGTGGCACCCCCCTCCCTGCCCCTCCCCCACAAGGGGGGAGGGAACGGAAAGAGCATCGCTGTTTCCTGAACTCGATTCGAGTTGGGCCGATGTGCTTTAGGGGCACGGGATCAGTTTCACCGACACATCCAATTTGATCCAGCGCAACGCGCACCTGCACCATTGTGCCTAATCTCGCTCCAATTCCGCCGTTCGAATGGAGCTTCGCATGAGCACCGCAACCAGGCCTTATCCCATTGTCCAGGACCTCATCGAGTCCTTTGCAGGCTGGCTGAAGCATCGCCGCGAGCTGAACGAGATCCGACAGCTCGACCGCGCCGATTTCGACCGGATCGCGCAAGATCTGCGGATCGCGCCTGACGATCTGGAGGAGCTGGTCCGACACGGCAAGCACTCCGCCGACGAGTTGCCGAAGATGCTGGAGCAGCTCGGCATCAGCGCCGAAGGGCTCGGCCGCGCGCATCCGCTGCTGCTGCGCGACATGGAGCGGGTGTGCGCGCTTTGCAGCCACAAGGGCCAGTGCGATCGCGAGCTGGCCGACGGTACCGCCGTGGAGAACTACCACGGCTTCTGCGCCAATGCCTCGACACTGGAGTCGCTCGATCGCGCGGGCGTCGCGCCGCGGTGACGCGCGCGCTTACACGATCCAGTCTGGCGCGTGAGGCAGCTCGTCGCTCTCAGCCGTATCGTGATTGATCCAGATTTCGGCATTCTCGGAGCGAAGCAGCTCGACCACTTTGGCCATGGATGCGACCGTTGCCTGCGGGTCGGCATTGAAGGACGGCACGCGCATGTGCCGGAGGTTCTCGCGATTGTGCGCGACGTCGCCGCTCAGCAGCACGGCGCCGCGCCTCGGTAGCCTCACCATCAGCGAGCAATGCCCGAGGGTGTGGCCTGGCGTGAAGATCATACGCACCGCGCCGTCGCCAAATACGTCGTGGTCACCATCGACGATCTGGTAAGGCCGCTCTTTCAGGGATCTGTAGTGCTGCAGCGAATAGCCGAACTCTTCGGGCTCCGGTCCGAACATGGCCTCGAATTCAGCCCGCTGAGCGATCCATCTTGCATTTTCGAACAGATCGACATTTCCGATATGATCAAAATGCGCGTGGGAAAGCAGGATCGTGCTGATGTCGCGGGGCCGCACCCCGATTTCGTCCAATTGGTCCGCGATGGGGCGACGCACGACGCCGCGTATGCCATGCGCGATAATGCGTCCTTCCGGATGCTTCGATAGCTCATCCTCGATTCCCGTATCCCAGATCAGCCATTCGCCACGATGACTGACGAGATAGGCATTGCAGCTCAGCGTCATGGGGACGCCGACATTGATGCCCGGAGAATAGATCGACCCGTCCGCGACCTGCGCAATGCCGCCGTCGAGGATGTAGAGTCTGTCAACCGGCGCCATTGGGGAACTCATCAAGCCGCCGATTCAATCCGCCGCTTCGCCTCGCGCATATCGCGCCCAGGCGGCATGCCGAACAGCCGGGAATATTCTCGCGTGAACTGCGTGATGCTTTCGTAGCCGACCTGATGAGCCGCGGTCGCGATCTGCGCACCGTCGGCCAGCATCGCGCGGCGGGCTTCGATCAGGCGAAGCTGTTTCTGAAACTGTAGCGGGGTCAGCGAAGTGACGCTCCGGAAGTGCGCGTGAAATGCCGACGGGCTCATCGCGGCGGCTTTGGCCAACCGATCGACGCGCAACGGCTTGGCATAGCCGGCACGAATGAGCGCAACCGCGCGGCCGATCCGCTGGGCATGGCTATCGGCAATTCCGAGCGCCCTGATGGCCCCGCCGTGGCGGCCGGCCAGCAGCCAATAATGCAGCTCTCGCATCAAATGGCCGCGCAGGATCGGCAAGGCCGAGGGACGGTCGATCAGGCGCAGCAGCCGGAGCGCTGCATCCGCGAGTTCCTGCTCTGTCGGTTCGACCCGCAGCGGCTGCGACGGAATGAACGGGAGCGACCCCATCTCGACCACCAGCCCCTCAATGATGGTGGGGTCGAGCTCGACGACGAGCGAAAGATAGGGCGTGGCCGCCGTCGCGCGCGTGATCTGGCTGACCGTCGGCACATCACTCGCAATCAACAAGGAAGCGCCTGCGCCGAAGTCGAAGGACGTCCGGCCGGTCGCCACACGTTTGGCGCCTTGCAAGACGAGCGCGACCAGAGGCCTGGAGATCGCGTACAGGAGCGCACTCGGCGCGGTCTCGCGGATGATCGAGACGCCGGCGAAGGGCGTGGAGGCGACGCCCCTGTCGTCGGCGTGAGCCGCGGAATAACGACTGGCGATCTGGAGCAGCGTTTCGGTCACGCGCCGATTTTAGGCCGAGCCCGGCGCACAGGCAATCGGCGCCGGCCGTTCAGGCAGAAAATCAGGAGTTTTGGGCAAGTCCGCCGTCGCCGCATCCCGGAGTGTTGGGCAAGGCACTCCGAGGATCCGGCAACACCGGACGATCGATCGCGGGCAAACGGACATCACCGCAACGCTTCGAGGAATTTCCAATGCCCACCATTTCTCTCGTCACCGGCGCCAGCCGCGGCCTTGGCCGCAACACTGCCATCGCCATCGCACATCACGGCGGCGATGTGATCTTGACCTATCGCAACGGGGCCGCCGCAGCACGCGAAGTCGTCGCAGAGATTGAATCGCTGGGGCGCAAGGCCATCGCGCTGGAGCTTGATGTCACCGCCATGTCGAGCTTTCCCGCGTTCTTCATAAAAGTTCGATCCGCGTTGGCGGCGCATTGGCGCGCCGAGAGATTCGATCACCTCGTCAACAATGCCGGTCAGGGCGAGATGGCCGCGATCGCGGAGACGACGGAGCAACAATTCGACGCCCTGTTCGCCACGCACGTCAAAGGACCATTCTTCCTGACGCAGGCCTTGCTACCCTTGCTCGCCGACAAGGGCCGGATCATCAACTTCTCCAGCGGGCTGACGCGCATGTCCTTCCCCGGCTTCTCGGCCTACGCGGCTGCGAGGGCGCCATCGAGGTTCTGACCGTCTACATGGCCAAGGAATTTGGTGGACGCGGCATCACGGCCAACATCGTCGCGCCGGGCGCAATCGAAACCGATTTTCTCGGCGGCGCGGTTCGGGACATGCCGGATTTGAACAACCAATTTGCGCAGATGACCGCACTGGGCCGCGTCGGTCTGCCCGACGATATCGGACCGATGGTCGCGAGCCTGCTCGGTCCCGACAATCGTTGGGTCACGGCGCAGCGGATCGAGGTGTCCGGCGGCCAGACGATCTGAGCGAGGCGCGATTGGGTTACGAAGCGGGCGCGTCCCCGGCGCGCCCGCTGTGGCCCGCAGCATCGCCTTTTGATTCCCACACGGCTTCTGCGCCAATGCCTCGACCACGGCCGACGGCGTCACTCGTGAGCTAGAATATTGACAAGCCGTCCGAAAGGATCGCGCACGTAGAACCTGCGTACACCCCACGGCTCCGTCGCAGGTCCATACTCCAATGTGACGCCAGCACGCTCCATTCTGCGTAACGCTTCGTCCAGGTCATCGACTTCGATCGAAAGATCCGGCACCGGCGTACCCGAGCCGCCTTCAGTTGCGATGCTCAGTTGAGGGGCCATTTTCGATTGTGCAGCGAATGTCGCGATCCATCCCTGGTCCATGACGATCTCCAGGCCGAGGACGTCCTGGTAGAATCGGCGCGCCAGCGATACGTCGGCCGCGGCGATGTTCGTGACGATGCGTTTCACTCTCATGGCGCCGGCGCTCCGCTTTTTCGGCTAGGCAACTAGCCCTTCCCCATCGCCGCAATCGCGTCCGCGATCTCGATCGTGCGCCGCGCCATGTCGGCGTGCAGGCGCTCCACCATGGCGCCGTCGAGACGGATCGCGCCGCGCGAGACGTTCTCCGGCAATTCGAACGCCGCGATGATCTTTCGCGCGCGCGCGACTTCCTCTTCGGGCGGGGTGAAGATCGCGTTGCAGGCTTCGATCTGCGAGGGGTGAATCAGCGTCTTGCCGTCGAAACCGAGATCGCGCGCTTGCGCGCATTCGGTGGCGAAACCGTCGGAATTGGCGATGTCGCTGTAGGGGCCATCGAGGATTTCGAGGCCATGGGCGCGCGTCGCCAGGATGCAATGGGTGATCATCGGGATCATCGCGGCGCGGCCCGGCAGCATCTTGATGCGCGTCTCGCGCGAGATGTCGTTCGGGCCGAACACGAAGCCTGACAGGCGCCGCGCTGGATCGCGCCCCGCGGCCGCCAGTTCCTCCGCATGCAGCACGGCGCGTGCGGTCTCGATCATGGCCCACACCTTTACGGTCGGCGCCGCGCCGAGTTCGGCGAGACGACGGCCGATCGTGTCGAGGTCCTCGACGCTTGAAACTTTTGGAACCAGGATGCCGTCCGGCGAGGCCTTGGCGGCCATCGCGAAATCGTCGCTCCACCAGGGCGTGTCGAGGCCGTTGGTGCGGATCAGGATCTCGCGCTTGCCGAACCCTTTGGCCGCGATCGCGGCGGCGATGCCGTCGCGCGCCACCGCCTTGGCGTCGGGCGCGACGGAGTCTTCCAGGTCGAGGATCAGGCCGTCGGCGGCGAGATTGCGCGCCTTTTCCAGCGCGCGGGGGTTGGAGCCGGGCATGAACAGATGGCTGCGGCGCGGGCGGGTCATGCAAGCGTTCCTTCCGGTTTCCTCATCTCACTTCCGACCGAAGCCGATAGCATCTGGCCTGCCTATTCGAAAGGCTTGTTCGTCCCAGCGGTATATGATTAGGCATAGACCATGACCACATTCCCAGAGCATTTGCTGGAAGGCTACAAGGCCTTCGCCACCCAGCGGCTGCCGACCGAGCAGACCCGCTACCGCGAGCTGTCGGTGAAGGGGCAGTTCCCCGAAGTGATGGTGATCGGCTGCTGCGATAGCCGCGTTTCTCCCGAAGTGATCTTCGACGTCGGGCCGGGCGAACTCTTCGTCGTCCGCAACATCGCCAATCTGGTGCCGGTGTATCAGCCCGACGGCAACGCGCATGGCGTCTCGGCGGCGCTGGAATATGCCGTGACGGTGCTGAAGGTGAAGCACATCGTGGTGCTCGGGCACGCGCAATGCGGCGGCATCCGCGCCTTCGTCGACAAGATCGAGCCGCTCACGCCGGGCGACTTCATCGGCAAATGGATGCAGATGTTCATCAAGCCGGGCGAAGTGGTGGAGCAGCGCGACCACGAGACCATGGCGCAATTCGTCGAGCGCATCGAAAAGGCCGCGGTGTTCCGCAGCCTGGAAAACCTGATGACCTTCCCGTTCGTGCAGAAGGCGGTCGAGAGCGGCCAGATGCAGACCCACGGCGCCTATTTCGGCGTCGCGGAGGGATCGCTGTTCGTGCTGGACAAGGCGGCGAAGGAATTCAGGAACGCGCGCGAGGTGGCCTAGGTCCCCAGCTCTTGTAGGGTGGGCAAAGCGTAGCGTGCCCACCGCTTCTATCGCGATCGTGGAGAGATGGTGGGCACGGCGCTCCGCGCCTTTGCCCACCCTACGGCAGCGGAGCTACGCCGCCTTCTTCTTCGCGCTGATCAGCTTGCGGTTGATCAGGACTTCCGCGATCTGGATCGCGTTGAGCGCAGCGCCCTTGCGTAGATTATCCGAGACGCACCACAGCACGAGACCGTTCTCCACCGTCGCGTCCTCGCGGATGCGGCTGATATAGGTGGCGTCCTCGCCGGCGGCTTCATACGGCGTGGCGTAGCCGCCGGGCTCATGCTTGTCGATGACGAGGCAGCCCGGCGCCTTGCGCAGGATGTCGCGCGCTTCGTCGGCGCTGATCGGGTTCTCGAACTCGATGTTGACGGCTTCGGAATGGCCGACGAAAACAGGCACGCGCACGCAGGTCGCGGAGAGCTTGATCTTGGGATCAAGAATCTTCTTGGTCTCCGCCATCATCTTCCACTCTTCCTTGGTGTAGCCGTCCTCCATGAAGACGTCGATCTGGGGAATGACGTTGAAGGCGATGCGCGCGGGAAACTTGTTATTGACCAGCTCCTGGTTGGTGTAGACGGCCTTGGTCTGGGAGAACAATTCGTCCATCGCGTCCTTGCCGGCGCCCGACACCGATTGATAGGTCGAGACCACGACGCGCTTGATCGTCGCCTTGTCGTGCAGGGGCTTAAGCGCGACCACGAGCTGCGCGGTCGAGCAGTTCGGGTTGGCGATGATGTTCTTCTTCTTGAAGCCGGCGGTCGCGTCCGCATTCACTTCCGGCACGATCAACGGAACGTCCGGGTCCATGCGCCAGGCCGAGGAATTGTCGATCACGACCGTGCCGGCGGCGCCGATCTTCGGCGACCATTCCTTCGACACCTCGCCGCCGGCCGACATCAGGCAGATGTCGACGTCGGAGAAGTCGTAATGCTCGAGCGCTTTGACCTTCAGGGTGCGGTCGCCGTAGGAGACCTCGACGCCCATGCTGCGGCGTGACGCCAGGGCCACCACCTCGTCCGCGGGGAATTTGCGCTCATCCAGAATGTTGAGCATTTCCCGTCCGACATTGCCGGTCGCGCCGACGACTGCGACTTTGTAACCCATCGTTCACTCTCCGACGAAAAAGCTCTTTCCTGAAGCTGAGGCTTAAACAGGAAGAGCAGCGCTTCTATGCGAGAACCGGCCTCAAGACAACGTTGGACCATGCCTTAGGGACGTGGATGCAGTCGCCTGAGGCCAGCACGGCCACAAACCCCACCCAGATCCATCTGGCGCTTGCAGCCTTCGCCGACGAGGTCGTCGGCACGCTGGCGCGCCTGTTCGCCTATGTGGGGGCTTTGGTGCTGTTTGCCATCCTCGGGCTTGCGGCACTCGGCCAGCTGCCAAACTTGCGCGACGACGAGCCGGCGTTGAAGCCGGGCTGGAGCGTGGCCGACCGCTCGCCTCAGGGTTTCGCCCTTAGCCGGCTGGATTCGTCAGAAAAAACAGCTTCTTACGCCATCTTCAGGCACCTCGAAGGCGGCCGCAGGGACGTGATGCGCTGGGCCAGCGAGGCGGACAAGCCCATAGCCGAACTCATGGCCGAGCTCGAGATCTACCGGGAAGGCGGCGAATTCGACGTGGCGCGCCCGGCAACTCTGGATCTGGCCGCCCGGATGGGACTGGGCACCGCGACCCCGCTGGAGCAAGCCGGCCTGATCGACACGAAGTTCGGCCCCGTTGCCCTGTTCCAGCCGACCGGCACGACGGAGGGCGCGCGGGCCTGCCTCGGCTACCTCAAGCGCAGCGAGGAGCCGGCGCTCCAGATCTCCGGATTTTCCTGCCAGGGCGACAGCCTGCCCGCCCGGCGCGCGGCGATCGCCTGCACGCTGAACCGGCTGACGCTGCTGACCTCGGGCAACGAGCCGAAGCTGGCCGAATTGTTCGCCCATGCGGAGCTGAAGCGCCGCCCCTGCGCGCTCCCGGGCTCGTCGGACTGGCTGCTCGGCGCCGCCAATGCGCAATTGCGCGGCGCGCTCTGACCGGCATCAAGCTCAAGTGGCTGTATCCATGCAACTTTTGCCGGCGCGCACGATTATTCAGCGCTGGTGTGACCCAATAGACCTAGTTGCAGACGCCCCGGCCGGGTTAGTATGAGGGTGAAATTGATTGGCGGCTTGCCGCCTGAAGGGGACGTGATGAGCTCGAATTTCTCTGCCGCGAACAAACTGGCGATGTGGCTTGCGGCCGGCGCCGTGATTGCCATGTCCTCAGCCTTCGCGACACCCGCCTCGGCCGACACCAAGAAGCAGCGCTATGACAGCGGCCGTCACTATTACGGCCCCAGCGGCCCCAATGCGAGCTATCAGCAGGGCCGCACCCGCATCTATGTGAGCAAGCGCTCCTGGCTCGACGGCGGCACCGAGGTCAATCCGGGCGACCGCAAGTTCTCCGACTACGCCTTCCCGCCGGCGGTGGGCTACCCGACCTTCGCACGCGAAAATCTCAACCGCCCGATCGATCGCCAGCCGCTGAGCACGCCGCAGGATGTTGGCGGCTATCCGCAGAATTTCCCGCTGTACTGAGGCGGACATATCGACCGAATCAAAATGGCCGGGCTCGCGCCCGGCCATTTTTGTTTTGATGAGACCTTGTAGGGTGGGCAAAGGCGCAACGCGCCGTGCCCACCATCTCTCGGCAATGCCGATCAGAATGGCGGGCACGCTTCGCTTTGCCCACCCTACAAACACTGCGGTCGCCGTCAGGCGTGCAGCTTCTGCAATTCCTTCAGGATCGCTTCGCCCATCTGCGTGGTCGAGGCGGCAATGGTGCCTTCCGACTTGATGTCGGCGGTGCGCAGGCCGTTGGCCAGCACCGCGGCGATCGCGGCGTCGACCTTGTCGGCGAGATCGCCCATGTCGAAGGAATAGCGCAGCGCCATGCCGAACGACGAGATCATCGCGATCGGATTGGCGAGGCCCTGGCCTGCGATATCAGGCGCCGAGCCGTGCACGGGCTCGTACAGCGCCTTGCGCTTCTTGCTCTTGACGTCGACCTCGCCGAGCGAGGCCGAGGGCAGCATGCCGAGCGATCCCGTCAGCATCGCAGCGATGTCGGACAGCATGTCGCCGAACAGATTGTCGGTGACGATGACGTCGAACTGCTTCGGCCATTTCACCAGCATCATGCCGCCGGAATCGGCGAGCTGGTGCTCGAGCGTGACGTCGGGATATTCGCGCTTGTGGACCTGGGTCATGACCTCGTTCCAGAGCACGCCCGACTTCATGACGTTGCGCTTCTCCATCGACGTCACCTTGTTCTTGCGCTTCTTCGCAAGCTCGAAGGCGACGCGGCCGATGCGCTCGATTTCATAGGTGTCGTAGACCTGGGTATCGATGGCGCGCTTCTGGCCGTTGCCGAGGTCGGTGATGGTCTTGGGCTCGCCGAAATAGACGCCGCCGGTGAGCTCGCGCACGATCATGATGTCGAGGCCCTCGACCGCCTCGCGCTTCAGGCTGGAGGCCTCCGCCAGCGCCGGGTAGCAGACCGCCGGGCGCAGGTTGGCGAACAGACCGAGATCCTTGCGCAGGCGCAGCAGGCCGGCTTCGGGGCGGACTTCGTAAGGCACCGCGTCCCATTTGGGACCGCCGACCGCGCCGAAGATGATCGCGTCGGCGTCCTTGGCCTTGGCCATGTCGCCTTCCGAGATCGACACCTTGTGCGCGTCATAGGCCGAACCGCCGACGAGGCCGGTGTCGGTCTCGAACTTGGCGATGCCCGCCGAATTGAGCCAGTCGATCAGCCGCTTCACCTCGCCCATCACCTCGGGGCCGATACCGTCGCCGGGAAGCAGCAGCAGTTTGTGGGTCGCCATGGTCGTTTCCTCTGAGGCCGATTTCGGCCGGAGTGCTAGAGCGGCGATGCGTGCTTGGCAAGACACCATTGCCGCCTCGCGGCTGTGCAAGGCGGGCAGGGCCTGCCACACTGCGCATGCCGGAGTACCCCTTGCACGCACCTGACCGCCCTCCACCCGATGCCCACCCCGCACGGTTGATCCTGACCCTGTCGCTGGCCGCGACGGTTGGGCTGGGTATCGGCCGCTTCGCCTATTCGCTGGTGCTGCCCGACATGCGGGAGGACCTCGGCTGGTCCTACTCGGCGGCCGGTTTCATGAACACCATCAACGCCGTCGGCTATCTCGCGGGCGCGCTTGTGGCGTCCCGGCTGATCCAGCGCGTCGGCTGGTCGGCCGCGATCCGCGGCGGAACCCTGGCCTGCGTCGCCGCGCTCGCGACTTGCGCGCTGACCGGGAATTTCGTCGCGCTGAGCCTGGCCCGTCTCGTGCTGGGCGTGGGCGCCGCGGCCGGCTTCGTCGCCGGCGGTGCGCTGGCCGCTTCCATCGCGCAGTCGCGCCCGGAGCGGGCCAATTTCCTGCTGAGCCTGTTCTATGCCGGGCCCGGCATCGGCATTCTCGCCTCGGGCCTGATCGCCCCGTTCACGCTGCAATATTTCGGGCCGGGCTCGTGGTGGATAGTGTGGTGGGCGATGACCCTGCTGTCCGTCGTCATGACCGTGCCGCTGTTCCTGGTCCGCATCGAGAGCGGCGTGCGGTTCTCGCAAGGCAGCCACGGCGCCTTCGCGATTCTTCCCGTGCTGATCTATCTCGCCGGCTACTTCCTGTTTGGCGCGGGCTACATCGCCTACATGACTTTCATGATCGCCTATGTGCGCGACGGCGGCGGCGGGGCCGCGGCGCAGGCCGCGTTCTGGAGCCTGATCGGCTTGAGCGCCTTCGTCACGCCGTGGGCCTGGCGCCGCGTGCTCGCGCTCGATCGCGGCGGGCTGGCCACCGCCATCATCCTCGGCACCAACGCGCTCGGCGCCGCCCTGCCAATGCTCGGGCATTCGCCGGCATGGCTCGCGGTCTCCGCGATCGTGTTCGGCGTCGCGTTCTTCGCCGTGGTCGGTTCGACCACCGCCTTCGTGCGCTTCAACTACCCACCCGAGGTGTGGCCGACCGCGATCGCGGCGATGACGATCTCGTTCGGCGTCGGCCAGACGCTCGGCCCGATCGTGGTCGGCGCCATCACGGACGCGCTGGGGAGCTTGAGTTACGCGCTGAATGTCTCGGCGGCGCTGCTGGCGTTGGGCGCGGTGGCGGCGCTGTGCCAGCGGAAGGTGGGGCCGGCCAAAAAAACGGTGCCGTAGGGTGGGTTAGCCGAAGGCGTAACCCACCACTTCTGTCGTCGCGGAAGCCAAAGAGGTGGGTTACGCCGAGCAGATGCGCTTCGCGCATCTGCAGGGCTAACCCACCCTACGGCAGCGGCGCGCCTAGCTCCCACTAAACGAATTATATCCCTGGTCTTCCCAATAGCCGCC
>NZ_JBVVPQ010000102.1:0-20375 GCF_055811695.1 Bradyrhizobium sp. MI1.3
CGCCGGCGACATAGCTCACGCTCGCGAGCTGGCCGTCGCCAGATGCCGAAAGCTCGGTGACGCCGGAGACGACCTGCACCTTCGCCTTCACCTCGCGCATCATTGACAGGCCCTTGGCGAAATAGGGCGACGTCAGGAAAGCGAAGGCGTGGGGAAGAGCCGCGAAATAATTGCCGCGCTCGGTGGTGTCGAGAATGCGATCGATGCGGCCGCCGAGACGCAATATCTGCGCGGCGAGGAGCCAGAGCAGCGGCCCCTGTCCTGCGATCACCGTACGGCCATCCGGCACCAGGGCCGATGATTTCAACATCGTCTGCGCGGCGCCCGCGGTCATCACGCCCGGCAGCGTCCAGCCGGGAATCGGGAATGGCCGCTCCAGCGCGCCGGTCGCGAGGATCACGCGTTTCGCCTTGACGAAGGCCGAGGCGCCGCCGATCGAGACCGCGATCTCGAGGTTGCGGTCGAGGCTCCAGACCGTGGCGCGGTGAATGACCTCGGCGTTGCCTGCGCGCAGCGCCTGCACGAGATCGGAACCGACCCAATAGTCCTCACCGAGCTGTTTGCGGTCGGTCACGGGCGTCGAGGCGATGGCACGAAACACCTGGCCGCCGGGGCCGATATTCTCGTCGAGCAGCAACGTCGACAGGCCGGCTTCGGCGGATGTCGCGGCGGCGGCGAGGCCGGCAGGCCCGGCGCCGACCACCACCACATCGTAGTCTTCGCGCTTGGGAGCCACAGTCATTTTCCGATCTCCCGCTTGCCCTTCTGGATCTCGACCTGCATGCCCTCGGCGACGGACACAAGGCAGCCCTGGCGGTTGCCGACGCCGTCGATGGTGACGAGGCAGTCGAAGCACACGCCCATCATGCAATAGGGCAGACGCGGCGCACCGCTCACCGCGGTCGAACGGCGGGCATCGCAGTTCGAAGCCAGTAGCGCTGCGGAGACGGTATCGCCCTGCCGCGCCGCGACGGCAACGCCGTCGACGAAGATCTGCACTGGCGGCCGCTTGTCCTGTTCGGATCGTTTGAACATCTTGGTTCCTTCAATGTCGCTAGTAGCCGCTGTTGTTCGCAGCACCGGCGGCGCTAAACCGACTGGCTGAAAACGCGCCGACCAGCTCGGGCTCGAGCGCGCCCTGCGCAACCATGCGTGCGATCTCGAAGGCGTGGTTGGAGGCGAGCGTCACGCCGGAATGGCAGCAGGCAACGAAAGCGCCGGGATGCGTCTCCGACTGGTCGTAGATCGGAAAGCCGTCCTGCGGCATGACGCGAATGCCGGCCCAGCTCCTGACCACGTTGAGCCGCGCGAGATGCGGGAACATGCGCTGGGCACGATCGGTCATCACGGCGCTGATCGAGTGCTTCAGCGTGCGATCGTCGAGCTCGTCTTCTTTGCTGTCGCCGATCATCACCGTGCCCTCGTCGGTCTGACGGATCGTTGTCAGCGGATGCGGCAGGAACGGCATGGTGCGTTCGGTCACTACGATCTGGCCACGGGTCGGGCCCATCGGGGCGTAGAGACCGACCATCGGCGCCAGCGTCTGGTTGGCATTGCCGGCGGCGAGCACGATCTTGGCGGCACGGAGTTCGCCCTGCGGCGTCGTCAGGCGGAATTCGTCGCCACTCTTGCTGATCGCCGAGACCGGACGCTCCGGAAAATAGTCGATGCCGAATGCCCTAAAGCCGGTGTGGAACGCACGAAAGGTCCGCAGCGAATTGACGTGACCGTCAAGCGGGCAATAGCTTCCGCCGGAAACTTCGGGGCCGATCAGCGGCAGTGACTTCTTCACTTCGGAGGCGGAGAGCATCTCCATCTTGTAGTCGGCGGCGCCCGTCTGGTTGTGCATGCGCTTGACCAGCTCAGCGCGCTGGCCGAATTCGTCCTCGCCGAGCGTGAGATGAAATCCGCCATTCTGCTGAAGAGAGACATCCAGGCCGGTCTGCTGCTTCAGCTCGGACGCGAGCCGGCTCCACGCCTGCGACGCCTGCACCGTCCAAACGGTATAGGCCGGCATGCCAAGCCCTTTGCTCTGTACCCAGACCAGCGCAAAATTCGCGCGCGAAGCACGCTTTGTGATGTCGCCTTCGTCGAGCACGGCCACCTTCTTGCCGAGCCTTCCCAGGCCCCACGCAATCGCGGAGCCGAGCAATCCGCCGCCGACGACGGCGACGTCGTAATCTGTTCGCATGGATTCTCCTATCGCCCTGTATCGCCCTTGCCGGCGAGCACGCGGTCGAGCCCGTAGAAGCGGTCGAGCAGAATAAGGGCGGTCATGGTGATCGCGATCACGCAGGCCGAGACCGACGTCACCAGCGGATCGATGTTGTCCTGGATGTACAGAAACATGCGCACCGGCAATGTTTCGGTGCCGGGTGCCGCGAGGAAGACGGTCATGGTGAGATCGTCGAAGGACTGGATGAAGGCGAGTGCCCAGCCGCTGATGACGCCGGGCAGGATCAACGGCAGCGTCACGCGGCGGAACAGCGTCCAGCCGCCGGCACCGAGCGAGACCGCCGCCATCTCGACCGACAAATCCATGCCGGTCGCCGCCGCAAGCGTCAGCCGCAGCGCGAACGGAAACACGATGATGACATGCGCGATGATCAGCGCGGCAAAGCTGCCGCCGAGGCCCGCCGACGTGAAGAAGCGCAGGAAGGCGATGCCGAGCACGATATGCGGGATCATCAGCGGCGAGAGAAAGAGGGCCGCGAGCGCATCTCGACCGCGGAACCGATAGCGCGCGATCGCGAGCGCCGCCGGTACCGCGAATAATAGCGCGACGAACGACGATAATGCGCCAAGGCCAAGGCTGACCCAGAAAGCATGGACGAATTCGGGATAGTTGGCGATCGCCCTGAACCAGCGCAACGAAAAGCCGTTGGTCGGCAGCGACAGGAAGCCTTCTGGCGTGAACGCGACGAGGCAGACGACGAGGATCGGTGCCACCATGACGATGACGAAGACGATGTGGAAGATCAGCGCAAGCGGGCCGTTCCGGCTCATCGGAACACCTCCGCGTAACGACGCTCGATCAGTGCGTTGCTGCCGACGACGATTAAGACCAGCGCGGCCAGCAGCAGCGTGGCGACCGCCGCACCCAGCGGCCAGTTCAGCGTGTTGAGGAACTCGTCATAGGCGAGCGTCGCCGCGACCTTGAGCCGGCGGCCGCCAATGATGGCGGGCGTCGCAAACGCACTGGCCGAGAGCGAGAACACGATGATCGCCCCTGACAGTACGCCCGGCATGATCTGCGGCATGATGATGCGGCGGATTATGGTCACAGGGCCGGCGCCGAGCGACAACGCGGCATTCTCGATCTGCGGGTCGAGACGCTGCAGAGCCGCCCACACCGACAGCACCATGAACGGCATCATCACGTGCGCAAGCGCGACCACCATCCCGGTTTCAGTGAACATGAAGGGGATGGGCGCGCGGATCAGCCCGGCCGACATCAACAGCTTGTTGACCAGCCCGTTGTTACCGCCGAACAGCAGCGCCCAGCCGAGCGTCCGCGCCACCACGGAAATCAGCAGCGGCCCCAGGATGACCAGCAGGAAAACGCTCTTCCAGCGTCCGCCCATGCGATTGAGGATGTAGGCTTCGGGTGCACCGAGCAGCGCGGTGAGCAGCGTGGTCAGGATCGCGATGCGAAACGTCCGCCCGAACATCTCGGCGTAATAGGGATCGGTTGCGATCTCGTGCCAGTTCTTGAGGATGAAGACCGGCTCGATGCCCTTATACTGGCCCCAATCGTGGAACGACAGCATCACAGTCATTGCGAGCGGAATCAGGAGCACGCCGATGAACAGCATCAAAGCGGGCGCGGTCAGCGCCCAGGGCGTGCGTGCGTTTCGTTCCTCGGCGGAAGCGCTCATGCGACGCCCCTCACGCCCATGTCCTCCGGCCGCCAGGTGAGGTGAACTGCCTCGCCTTCGGCCGGCTGCGACCGGCCGTCATTCTGGCGGATCACGGTCGCCGGGCCACATTCGCTCTCGCACTGGAACAGCCAGTGATTGCCCTGGAAGATGCGCGTGACGATCTTTGCACTGAGGCCTGCGTCGCCAAAGTCGATCCGCTCGGGGCGAATGCTGATGGTGACGGGACCATTGCGCCCGGCAGGCGCAGGCGCACTCCACGAGCCGGCGATCAATCGCGCAGGCGCACTCGCCCGATCTATCGTCGCGGCAAAGTCGTTGGTCTTGCCCAAAAACTGCGAGACGAAGGCCGAGGCCGGCTTCTCATAGGTCTCCTGCGGCGTGCCGATCTGCTCGATCCGGCCCTGGCTCATCACCACGATACGGTCGGACAGCGACATCGCCTCGTTCTGGTCGTGGGTGACGAGGATCGTGGTGGTGCCGATGGTGCGCTGGATCTGGCGCAGCTCGATCTGCATCTCCTCGCGCAGCTTGGCATCGAGATTGGATAGCGGCTCGTCGAGCAGCAATACGCTCGGCTTGATCACCAGCGCGCGCGCCAGCGCCACCCGCTGCTGCTGGCCGCCGGACATGCGGCGCGGGTGACGATCCTCATAGCCGGCAAGCCCGACCATCGCGAGCGCGGCGCGGACGCGCTCGGTCCGTTCGCCACGCGGTACGTTGCGCATCTCGAGGCCGAAGGCGACATTCTCGGCCGCGGTCATGTGTGGAAACAGCGCGTAGCTCTGGAACACGATGCCGAGCCCGCGTTTGGCCGGATGGATCGCGGTCAGGTCCTTGCCCTCCAGGCGGATCGTGCCGCGCGTCGGATCAAGAAAGCCCGCGATCATCTGCAGGGTCGTGGTCTTGCCGCAGCCGGAGGGGCCGAGAAAGGAGACGAACTCCCCCTTCCCGACGGCGAGACTGAAGTCGTCGACGACAGTCTGCGCTCCGAATTGCTTGGCGACCCCTTCGAGCTCGAGATAGGCCATCGCACTGTCTCCGGTATGACCGATCAGCGTTCGACCTCGCGATTCCAGCGCTTGGTCCATTCCTCGCGCTTCTCGTTGATGACGGTCCAATCCGGATTGTACAGCTTTGCGGCGCGCTCGCCGATCGGCGCCATCTTGCCGAGCTCGGGCGGGATGATCAGCGATTTCAGCACCGGGCCGTAGCCGTAGTCCTTCAGCATCACGAGCTGGATCTTGGGTTCGAGCAGCATCTTGACGAAGCTGGACGCAAGCGGCGAGGCGTTCGGCTTGGTGATCGGACAGGCGGTGGTCAGCAGCGTCGCGGCCCCCTCCTTCGGATAGACGAAGTCTACGGGGAAGCCGGTATTGGCAAAGCTCTGCACGCGGCCCGTGCCCCACACCGCGATCACGGCCTGGCCGGACTGAAACAGCTCGGTCATCTTGCCCGGCGACGGCTCATAAGCGAGCACGTTCGCATTGATCTGCTCCTTGAAGATCTTGAAGCCGGAATCGACATTGGACTCGCCGCCGCCATTCATCTTCGACAGCATCACCAGCGCTTCGAGGCCATAGGTGTTGTTGATCGGCGGAATCACGAGCTGCTTGGCGTATTTCGTGTCTTTCAAATCGTTCCAGGAGGTCGGCGGCGCCCAGCCCTTCTCTGCAAACACCTTGGTGTTATACATCAGGCCGGTGGCGACGATGCCGATTGCGACCGCGCGATCGTCCTTGAAGCGGGCGGTGTCATAGAGATCGGCCGGCAAGCCCTCGAGCTTGCCGCAGAAGCCGAGCTGGATCGCCTGGTACATCGGGCCGTCGTCAACGATGGCGACATCGATCTGCTGGTTGCCCTTCTGCGCCTGGAGCTTGGCCAGCGTGTCGGTGGAATTGCCGGCCACGTACTCGACCTTGACGCCGTTCTCCTTCTCGAAGGCCGGGATCACCTCGTCGCGGATGGTCTTCTCGAACGAGCCGCCATAGCCGGCGACGTAGAGCGTCTTTTGCTGGGCCGTGGCGACCGACGGGGCGGCGATGAGAGTCGCGATGCTGACCGCTGTCAGAAGGCGAAAAGTCTTCATGTGGTCCGATCTCCATACCGGGATGAGGTGACGTGCCGACGTGTCTCGTTGGCTGAACCTTCCGCATTTCCTTCCGCGCGAATCCCGCGTCCGACCAGGGCTCCGGCCCCTGTTCGACGGGTTTTGGCGCGATCCGGAGGTTTGAACCCCTCCAATCTGCCGAAAAAGCGGGCCGTCTCCAGCTCTGATGAAAAAGATCGCAAACTCTGGCTTCCATCGTCCAATGAATAATGGCAGCCTCTGCATGCCCAAATGTTATGAATGGAAATCAGGATGGCGCGGATCAATTCGCGGCAGGTGGAGGCCTTCCGGGCGACGATGCTGACCGGCAGCGTGACTGAGGCGGCGGCGCTGATGACCGTGACGCAGCCGGCGGTCTCCCGGTTGCTGCGCGACCTCCAGGCGCTGTTGAAGATGGAGCTGTTCGAACGGCGCGGCACCGGCCTCGTGCCGACCGCTGCGGCCATGGCGCTCTACACCGAAGTCGAGCGCTCCTTCGTCGGCCTCGAACGCATCACCGCGGCAGCCGAAGAAATCCGCGGCCGCCGCACCGGCTCGCTGCGGATCGCGGCACTTCCAGCATTGTCCAATGGCTATTTGCCGCGGCTCACCGGGCACTTCCTGAAGGAGCGGCCGAACCTCAACCTCGCTTTCTTCGGCGTGATCTCGCCGATCGTGGTCGACTGGGTACTGAACAATCAGTGTGACGTCGGCTTTGCCGAGGTGCCGATCGCGCATTCGGGCCTTCCGAGCCAGAAGCTGCCGGCGCCGGCGCGCGTTGCAGTGCTGCCCACCGGTCACCGCCTCGCGGAAAAGGAAGTTTTGCAACCGCGCGATTTCGAGGGCGAGACGTTCATCTCGTTGTCAGCGGGCTCGTCGAGCCGGCATCTCGTCGACCAGGTCTTCCATCGCCACGATGTCCGCCGCGTGCTCAGGGTCGAGACCACGCTGTCGGAGATCATGTGCGGCATGGTGTCGTCGGGGCTCGGCGTTGCGATCTGCGATCCTTTCACCGCGCAGGAATTTTCCACCCGCGGCGTCGTCGTGCGCCGCTTCCTGCCGCGCATCGACTTCGAATTCTCGGCGGTCTTTCCGGCGCAGCGCAGCCCCTCGCCGGTGGCGCTGGATCTGGTCGAAACCATGCGCAAGGCGCTGGCGGAGTTCGAGGATTAGAACGCGTTTGGGTTGAAGCGATTTCGCCACGGGCTCGCTGCAACCTCTCCCGCTTGCGGGGGAGGTCGGCGCGAAGCGCCGGGTTGGGGCTCTCTCCTGATCGGGAGTTTCCCAGTATGGAGAGAGCCCTCTCCCCTGCCCTCTCCCGCAAGCGGGAGAGGGAGCGCACCTTCTTCGTGGCTCCCAGGAGAACGCTCAGCCGTTAAACGCGGCCTGTGCCTCCGGCAGGTCCCAGATCTTGCCGATCGCAGCGGTCCCGGCAGCTGTGATCGCCGCCTCGTCGGCGCCAAGATAGCGGCCGGCGTCGATCAGCATGCGGCCGTCGACCATGACCTGATCGATATTGGCGCGATTGGCGAGCGCGATCAGCGCGCGGCGCGGGTCAAACAGCGGTTGAAGATGCGGATGGGTGAGATCGACGATCGTGAGGTCGGCGGTCGCGCCGGGCTCGATGCGGCCGAGGTCAGGCCGATTGATGACATCGGCGGCGATTGCCGTGTTCGCCTCGATCAATTCGGGTGAGTTCGCGACATCGGCCCGCGCTGAGGTGATCTTGGAGATCAACGACGCGGCATTGAGTTCGCCGAGCAGGTCCATGTTGTAGCCATCGGTTCCGACCACGGTGCGAACGCCGTGTTCCGCAAACCGGCTGAACGCGGCGGTGACGCCGGCGCGCGCGAACACGCGCGGGCAGTTGAGCACCGTCATACCGCGCGCGGCCATCAGCTTGAGATCGTCGTCGGTGCTGAACATGCAGTGCGCCGCCATCAGATCGGGCGCCAGCAGGCCCAGCCAGTCGAGATATTGCGCCGGCGTGCGGCCGCCATAGCGTTTGCCGATCGTTTCAACCTCGGCGCGACTCTGCGCCATATGGGTCGTGATGGGCACCCCAAGCTCGCGCGCCCGCGTGGCGCAGGCTTTCAAGAGATCGGGGCCGCAGGTGTCGGTGGCGTGTGGGCTCATCGCAAGGCCGATGCGACCGTCGCCGCGATTGTTCCAGCGTTGGTAGAGCGCATCCCAAGTCGCCATGTCGGCGGTGCCGTCATCACCGGAATAGTGCACGACGCCATCGGGGCCGGCCTTGGCGTCCGAGGTCGAAAACAGATAGGGCGCACCGTAGAAGCGGATGCCCATCTCTTCTGCCGCGTCGAACATCTCCGGAATCGAGTTGCGGAACGGCTCCATCACCGTGGTGGCGCCGCCCTTCAGGAGTTGAAGAATGCCGAGCCGCGCGACCGCCATACGCTCTTCCGCCGACAAGATATCGGCGCCGCGCTTGGTCAGCGGCAGCAGCACCGTGTAGACGATGCTCTGGTTGTTCTTGCGGCCATTGCCGTCCTCGGTGTGGCTGCGCGCCACCGCTTCCGAGAAGCAGTGATTGTGCAAGTTCAACAGGCCCGGCAGCACGAAGCGGCCGGGGCGGTCATGCACCTCGTCAGCCTGCGGCTTGTCGCGCGTGACCGCGGCGATGGTCTTGCCTTCGATCAGGACCCAGCGGTCGCGCAACACGTCCTGCGCGCCGTCCTTGCGTGACAGCACATAGCTGCCGAAAATTGCTGAGGTGCTCATGCGGGGCGCACGTTCCAAAACACGGCGGTGCCGTCGAGAATGCCGGTGATAGCTTTTCGATAGGCAGTCGGCTGCTTGTACAGGCCGATCGGAATATAGGGGATTTCCTGGAAAGCCACCGCCTGGATCTCGCGGCAGATGCGCTGCTGCTCGGCGAGCTCCGAGGCCGCGAGCCATTGGCTGCGCAGGCCGGCCATCTTCTCGCTCGCATACCAGCCGGCGACCTTGCCCTCGCCGCGGATGTTGGTGTTGCCGGCCGGATTGAGCCAGTCGATGCCCTGCCAGTTGCCGACCGCGGCGCTCCAGCCGCCCTGCCCGATCGGGTCCTTCTTGAGCTGGCGCTGCAACACCACGGCGAAATCAAGTCCGGCATATTCCACCTTCATGCCGGCCTTGCGCAAGGAATCGACGGCGATCTCGCCGAGCGGCTTCTGCGCCAGTGAGTTGGTGGGGACGAGCACCACGATCTTCTCGCCATTATACCCCGCGGCCTTGAGGTCGGCCTTCACCTTGGCGTAGTCACGCGGGCCGCGGAACACGTCGAGGCCAACCTCGCTCGCCATCGGCGTATTCGGCGCGAAATAGCCGATCGGGGAGACCTGAAAGTTCGGGTCGGTACCGGCCACCGCGGTCATGAAGGCGGATTGATCGATCGCCCCCAGGAGCGCGCGGCGAACGGCAGGGTTGTCGAACGGCGGCTGAAGATGATTGAGGCGCAGCATACAGGCATAACCCCGGGGATCGAGGATGCGCGTTTCGATGTCGCCGGCAGCCTTGATGATCGGCAGCAGGTCGTGCGGCGTGGTCTCCTGCCAGTCCTGCTCGCCGGTCTGCAACGCAGCGACGCCGGTGCCGGCATCGGGCGTGGTGGTCCAGACCACCCGATCGTAATGCACGATCTTCGGGCCCGCGGTCCAATCCGGCTTGCCATCCGTGCGCGGCTGATAGCGCTCGAACCTGGCATAGGCGTTGCGCGCACCCTGCACGCGCTCGTCGGCGAGATAGCGGAACGGGCCGCTGCCGATCACTTCGGTCAGCGGCTTGAACGGGTCCTGACTCGCGAGCCGCTCCGGCATCATGAAGCACGCGTTGATCGCGGCCTTGCCGAGCGCCTGCGGCAGCAGCGGGAATGGACGCTTGAGGCGGAAGCGGATGGTGCGGTCGTCAGCGGCCGACAACTCGTCGGTCGCCTCCATCAGCTCACCGCCAAAGCCGTCGCGCGCGGCCCAGCGGCGAATGCTGGCAACGCAGTCCCGCGCAAGCACGCGCTCGCCGTCGTGCCAGAACAGGCCGTCGCGCAACGTCAGATCCCACTGGAGTTGGTCACCGGAGATGGCGTGGCCCGACAGCATCTGCGGCGAGACTTGCAGGGAGGAGCTCATGCCATAGAGCGTGTCGTAGACCATGAAGCCGTGGTTTCGCGACACTTGTGCCGTGGAATAGATGGGGTCGACGAAGGCGAGGTCGATCACGGGAATGAAGCGCAGCGTGGTCTGGGATTCGGCGCGGACGATGCCCGGGAATGACAGGGCCGGCACAGCGGCTGCGGCCCTAAGGAGCGAGCGGCGAGAGATAGGCATTACGGGTGGCTCCTGTGTGACGCGATGTCCAGCCGCAGCGTCGGTGCGCCCCCTCCCCCGCTTGCGGGGGAGGGCTGGGGAGAGGGTGCCTCCGCAGGCGAGGACCCCCAAGAGGAGAGAGCCCTCACCCGCGCCTTCGGCGCGACCTCTCCCGCAAGCGGGAGAGGTTGCAGCCAGTGCGCGGCCAGAACGGTGTCAGAAAAGCAAGACCTCATCACTCGCGTCTCATCCGTTGAGCAAGACGGCACCGATCGCGGCCGCGACCGCCTGCTGCGCCGGCTCGACCACGGGAACGCCGATGGCATCCGCAATCGCTGCGCGATGCGAGGCCATGCCGGCGCAGCCCATCACCACGACATCGGCGCGGCATTGGGTGACCAGCGCGCGGCCGGCTTCGATCAACCGTCCCCGGATGTCCGCGCCTGCCGTCTCCGCCGCGCTCGCGCCGACCGACCAGCTTCCGGCATAACGGCTATCGACGCCCATCACCCGCACCATCCGCTGCTGGCGGCGAATGCTCGATGGCGACAGCGCGATGATTCCGAAACGTTCGCCCAGCATCAGCGCGCGAAAGATGCCGCACTCGGCGATGCCCATCACCGGGCGACCGCCGGCGGCTTCACGCACCGCATGCAGGCCGGGATCGCTGAAGCAGGCGAGCACGAACGCATCCGCATTGTCGCGCGACACGCGGTTGACCAGTGGCATCACGGCGCTGTCGGCATCGCGCTGCGAGCTGATGCCCGGTGGCCCCTCGGCAAGGCCAACCACCTCGATGTCGGGCCCACCGGCGATGCGCAGCGGCGCGACCGCGTCGTCGATCGCCGCCGTCACCGACGCGGAGGAGTTGGGGTTGATGACAAGGATGCGACGACGGGTCATGGCTTTGCCTAGCGGTTGCTGGCCTCGTGGCGCAGAAAATTTTCCGCGATCTTCTCGCCGGTCGTGATCCAGACGTCGGGGCACGACTTTGCGTAGGTCAGGAATTCGCGCAGCAGGCGCAGCCGCATCGGACGGCCGCTGCATTGCGGATGCAGCACCGTCGTCACCATCGCGCCCCAGTCTCTGGTTTCGTCGAGCTCGTCCTTCCAGATCGAGAGCACATGTTCCTTGGGGAAGATCGAGCGCGGGCTGAAGCGCGCGGAGAGCCCGTGCATCCAGTCGTCATAGCTCGCCGTGACCGGCAGCTCGATCGTGCCGGGCTTGCCGTCGGCAAGGCGATGGCGATAGGGCCGAACGTCATCACGGAAGGAGGACGTGTAGACGATGCCATGACGCACCAGCGCGACGCGCAGCTCCTCGGTGAACTCGCCGTAAGGCGCGCGATAGCCGGTCGGCCTGACACCGAGCCGGCGCTTCAGCGCCTCGAAGCCGCGTTCCAACTCCTCCTCGATCCAGGGATCGCCGGGATCAGGCAGCAAGTGATGATAGCCGTGATGGCCGATCTCGTGACCGGCCTTGAGGATGGATTCCGCCATTGCCGGATGCGCGTCGACCGACCATCCCGTAACGAAGAAGGTCGCCTTGAGATCGAGCTGGTCGAGCAGCTCCAGGAGTTTCGGCGTGCCGACGCGCGCCTCATAGCCGCCATAGCTCATGGTGATGAGCCGCTGCGCATGTACCGCGTCCTTGCTGGTCCAGGCGCTCTCCGCGTCCACGTCGAACGACAGGAACATCGCCGATTTGTACGGCTTCGGCCAGGGGTATTCCGGCGCGGGATCCGCCGTGTTGGCCGGGGTGAGCGGAATGCTCTGGAGTGCCTTACTGTCCAGCATTGATGGTCGCCTTTTCGAGTGCGTTGTCGGTCAGTTTCCACTTGGCGAGCAGGGTCTTGTAGGTGCCGTCGGCAATCAGCGCGTCGACTGCCTCCAGCATGGCCTGCTGAAGAGCCTTTTCCTTCACTGGGAGGGCAATGCCGGTGAATTGCTGCGAGATGGGCGTGCCGACCGGTGCATACGCGCCGGGCTCGAGATCCATGATGTAAGGCAGCGTTTCGTTTCCCTGCACGGCGGCGTCGATGCGGCCCTGCTTGAGCTGGGTGCGGGCATCGGCCGAGCCGTCGGTGCCGACGAAGTCGATCGGAGCGCTGCCGCAGTTCTTCTCGCTCCAGGCCGCGATCTCGGCCGGAAATTTGGTACGGCGGCTGGCGCCGACCTTCTTGCCGCAGAGCGCGGCTGCGTCCTTGAACTCCGCTTTGCGCGACTGCTGCACGAAGAACTGCGGACCGCTGCGAAGATAATCGACGAAGGACGCGATTTCGTGCCGGCTGGCATAGTCCGTGAAGCCGGACAGGATGGCGTCCACCCGTCCGGTCGAGATCGACGGCATGAACTCGGCAAAGCTGGTCTCGGTCCATTCGATCTTGACGCCAAGCTTGCGCCCGAGCGCCTCGCCGAGGTCGATATCGAAGCCCGACAGCGCGTTGGTGGCGGGATCGCGGAACTCCATCGGCGGATAGTTCGGCACCACCGCCACCTTGATGCTGCCGCGCTTGGCGATCTCCGCCGGCAGCTCGATGGCCATCGCCGAGACACTCATGGCACCGAACAGCGCCACAGCTACCAAAAGTCTCTTCATCAACACGTCCCCATTTCAGATCACTGCCGAAAGAAATGCCCTGGTGCGCTCCTCGCGCGGCGCGCCCAAGACATCGGATGCGCGCCCCTGCTCGATGATCGCGCCCTGGTCCATGTAGACGACGCAGTCGGCGACCTCGCGTGCGAAGCCGAGTTCGTGCGTCACGACCATCATGGTCATGCCGCTTCGCGCCAGCTCCTTCATGACCGCCAAGACCTCGCCGACGAGCTCGGGATCGAGCGCGCTGGTCGGCTCGTCGAACAGCATCAGCATCGGCTTCATGGCAAGCGCGCGGGCAATCGCGACGCGCTGCTGCTGGCCGCCGGAGAGCTGGGCGGGATACGAGTCCGCTTTGGCCGACAATCCGACGCGCCGCAGCAGCTCGATCGCCTCCGCACGCACCTCGTCGGATTTTCGGCTCTGGACTTGGAGCGGACCTTCGGTGATGTTTTCGAGCGCGGTCTTGTGTGGAAACAGGTTGAAGCGCTGGAACACCATGCCGGTCTTCAGCCGCTGCCGCCCGATCTCGCGTTCGCTGAGCCGATGCAGCCGGCCGCCCTGCTCCCGCACGCCCAAGAGCTCGCCGTCGAGCCAGATGCCGCCACTGTCGATCGCGGCGAGCTGGTTGATGCAGCGGAGCAGCGTGGTCTTGCCCGAGCCGGAGGCGCCGATCAGACACATCACCTCGCCGGGCCGGATGTCGAGCGAGACACTTTTGAGAGCCTGAAACTCGCCAAAACTCTTGCTGACGGAGCGGATCGCGACGAGGGGTTTTGTCATCGCGCGAGCCGCAACGTGCCGCGCGCAAAACGGCGTTCGAGCAGCATCTGGAGCGGCGTCAGGACCGAGACGACGAGCAGGTACCAGAGCCCGGCCACGATCAGGAGTTCGATCACGCGCGAATTGGCGTAGTAGATGTTTTCGGCGTTGTGCAGCAACTCCGGATACTGGATGACGCTGGCGAGCGAGGTCGCCTTCACCATGCCGATGAACTCATTGCCGAGCGGCGGGATCACCACTCGCATCGCCTGCGGCAGCACGATCCGGCGCAGCGCACGCAAGCGTCCCATGCCGATCGCCTGCGCCGCCTCATATTGCCCGATATCGACCGACAGCATGCCGGCGCGCATCACTTCGGAGGTATAGGCACCCTGGTTGATGCCAAGCCCGAGCAGCGCGGCAAGGAACGGCGTCATGACGTCGACGGCGCGCGCGCTCCACAGGCCGGGAATGCCGATGGTCGGAAACACCAGCGCGAGATTGAACCACAGCAGCAGTTGCAGGATCAGCGGCGTACCGCGGAATAACCAGGTGTAGCCGGCGGCGACGGTCTTCAGCACCGGATTGGGCGACAGCCGCATGATCGCGACGACCACGCCGAGGAAGATGCCGAGCGCCATTGCCAGAACCGCCATCACCATGGTGTTGACGATGCCTTCCAGAATGACCTTGACGGTCAGGAAGCGGCTAACATACGACCATTCGATCTGGCCGCCCGCGAAGGCGCGAACGATCAATGCGAGCACAGCAACGATCAGCGCTGCGCTGAGCCAGCGAAACCAATGCGGCTTGCGCGCGATCCGCATCCCCGACAGATCGGGAAAACCCTCCGCGAGTGCCGGTGTCGGCATCATTGCGCCGCCGCGTTCAGCATGGGCTGGGCGACCGCGTTGGCGCCGAGACCCCATTTGTCGAGGACAGCCTTGTAGGAGCCGTCGGCGATCATCGCGGTGAGCTTCTCGGTCACCACCTCACGCAGGGCCGCATCGTCCTTGCGGAACATGATGCCTTGATATCCTTTGGCAAAGGGCTCGCCGATCACGCGGTATTTGCCGGGCTCCTGCGTCTGCGCATAAGGCAGCGTCTCGCTGCCTTGTACGGCGGCGTCGATGCGGCCCTGCTTGAGCTGGTTGCGGACGTCGATCGAGTTCTCGCCCGGCACGTACTGGATCGCCGGCTTGCCGGCCGGCTCGCAATTCTGCTTGCTCCACTTCTCGATCTCGACCGGGAAGCTGGTGCTGCGGGTGGTCCCGACCTTCTTGCCGCAGAGATCGGTCGCAGCTTTGGCTTCGTTCTCCGCCATCACGAAGAACTGTGGGCCGGTCCCGAGATAATCGACGAAATCTGCGGTCTCGCGCCGCGAGGCGCGATCGGAGATGCCGGAGATGATGAAATCGGCGCGCTTGGTCTGAAGCGACGGGATCAATTCGGCGAACGGCGTCTCGCTCCAGACGATCTTCACGCCGAGGCGCTTGGCGAGCTCGTTCGCCAGATCGACGTCGAGCCCGACGAGCTCATTGGTCGCGGGATCGCGATATTCCATCGGCGCGTAAGTGGAGTTGACCGTGAGCTTCAACGCGCCCGCCTGCTTGATCTCGGCCGGAAGCTCCGCCGCCTGCGCGGACGTCGCGGCCGCCAGCGCTGCGATGCCGAGGAAATACGAGAGGCGCGTCATATCGGCTCCTTTGCCAACGTTGTTGGAACATCCTGTCAGTCCGCGTCGAGAACCGCGGGTTCGATGACGCCGGCGCGTTCGGTGATTACCCTGTATTGTTCCGGCCGCCGGTGCGCGGCGAAGTTGAACATCTTGTCCTTGCCCTGGCGGCAGAGGTCGAGATCGATGTCGGCGACGATCACCTCGTCAGTCAGCGTTGCGGCCTGCGCCACGATGCGGCCATTGGGATCGACGATGCAGGAGCCGCCGATCAGCCCGGAGCCGTCCTCCTCGCCCGCCTTCGCCACCGAGATCGCCCAGGTTGCGTTCATGTAGGCGTTGGCCTGCGTTACCAGCGTAGAGTGGAAGGTCCGCAAGGAGGCATCTTCCGTGCTGCCGCCATTGGGATCATAGGCCGCCGAATTGTAGCCGATGCAGACGAGCTCGACGCCCTGCAGGCCAAGCACGCGCCAGGATTCCGGCCAGCGGCGATCGTTGCAGATCATCATGCCCATGATGGCGTGGGCCCAGGCCGAGCCGGAGCGGAAGGCCGGAAAGCCGAGATCGCCATATTCGAAATAGCGTTTCTCGAGCTGCTGGTAGCGCGCACCTTGTCGCGGCTCGACCGAGCCCGGCAGATGCACCTTGCGATAGCGGCCGAGCAGCTCGCCATCGCGGTCAACCAGGATGGCGCAATTGTAGCGCCGTCCATCCGGCGTCAGCTCGGCATAGCCGACATAGAAGCCGACGCGCAGCGCACGCGCACGGTCGAACAAGGCGGCGACGTTCGGGTTCGGCATGCCGCGTTCGAAATAATGGTCGAGCGCCTCGCCTTCGAGCAGCCAGCGCGGAAAGAAGGTCGTGAAGGCAAGCTCGGGAAACACCACGAGGCTGGCGCCGCGGCCGGCCGCCTCCTCCAGCAGCGCGAGCATCCGCGACAGCGTATGCTCGCGTGTATCGGCTTTTTGCGTCGGCCCCATCTGTGCGGCGGCGGCGCGAAGGACACGAACCAAGATTGCCTCCAATCTGTGCGCAGTGCCGCCTCAATGGGCGGATGAACCCTTTGATGCGACGTGCAAATCCGCTGCCATTACGCGGAAGCGGGGCTGCAAAATCAATTCGTTCTGCTATGATGTTTTGGCCCAGAGTATAATCGGCAGTGATATGAACCTGCGTCAGCTCGAGATTCTCCGCGCCGTCATCCGCCACCGCACCACGGTTGCGGCCGCTGACGAACTGGCGCTGTCGCAGCCCGCCGTCAGCAACGCGCTGAAGACGATGGAGGCGCAGGCGGGTTTTGCGCTGTTCGAACGCGTCAACAACCGGCTGTTTCCGACCACGGAAGCGATGGCGCTCTACAAGGAGAGCGAGGCGATCTTCGCGCTGCACGCAAAGCTCGAGAACCGCGTGCGCGATCTGCGCGAGAACCGCTCCGGGCATCTCGCGCTGGTCGCGACGCCGCCGCTCGCCTACAGCATCATCCCTTCGGCACTGTCAGCCTTCCTGCGCCGCCGCCCGGAGACGCGGGTGTTCTTCGACGTGCGGCGCTACGAGGGCATCATCGAAGGCGTGCTCAACCGCGTCGCCGAGCTCGGTTTCGCGCTCGGGCTGACACATCATCCGGGCATAGCCCATGAGGTGGTGCACACCGGCGAGATGGTGTGCGTGCTGCCGCCGCAGCACCCGCTCTCCGACCGGCCCGTGATCTCGGCCGCGGACCTGTCCGGCCTGCCCTTCATCGGGCTCGAGCGCGGCACGCGGCTTGGTGAGGCCGTGCGCGACAGTTTCGCACGCGCCGGCGCGCCGTTCCAGCCGACCGTCGAGGTGCGCTACTGCAACACGGCCTGCGTGCTCGCCGCCGCCGGCGTCGGCGCCGCTGTGGTCGATCCCTTCTCGCCGCGGCAGAACGGCGGGACCGGCCTCGTCGTGCGGCCGTTCGCGCCGACGACGCACGCGGTGGCCTATATGCTATGGTCGGAAGCCGAGCCGCTGTCGCGCCTGGCCAAGGCGTTTCTCAACGAGGTCCGGAAAGAGAGTGTGCTGCTGGAGCGCACAGCGCCACACCAGCAACATGGGTCAGAAAGCGACCAAGCTTGAGCTTTACCAGAGGGCGCATGGCACGCATCACTATCATCGAGACCGGGCAGGTCCCACAGAAATATCGCGAGCGCCACGGTTCGTTCCCCGACATGTTCAAGCGCATGGTCCGCGCTGAGGATCCGACAGCCACGATCGACATCGTTAGCATCCCGAGCGGCGATGCGCTGCCCGATCCGCGCAATTTGGAGGCGGTGCTGATCACCGGCGCCGCCGCCGGCGTCTATGACGGGCTCGACTGGATCGCGCCGCTGGAAGATTTCGTGCGCACGGCCTACGCCAGCAGGACACCGATGGTCGGCATCTGCTTCGGTCATCAGCTGATCGCGCAGGCGCTCGGCGGCACCGTACGCAAGTCGGAGAAGGGCTGGGGCATCGGCCGGCACGTCTATCAGGTGCTGCCGGACAACGGCGTCGTCGACGGCGAAGCGGTCGCCATCGCCTGCTCGCATCAGGACCAGGTGATCGAGCCGCCCAACGATGCGCTGACGATCCTCTCCTCCGAATTCACCCCGCCTGCTCTACGCCAACGGCGCGACGCTCACCGTGCAGCCGCATCCGGAGTTCGACGTGGAGTTTGCGCAAGTGTGCTGCGAGCTGCGCGACGGCAAGGCGCCGGACGCCGTCGTTGCCACGGCGAAGGAGTCGCTGGCGGAGCCGATGGACCACGCCAAGCTTGGTGGGGCGATTACGAGATTTCTGGCGCGCAGGCCCATCTCCTCATCCTGAGGAGCGCGCCATTTGCGCGCGTCTCGAAGGATCGAGGCCCCGCTACAGCAACGGGGGCCCGCATGGTTCGAGACGCCGCTTCGCGGCTCCTCACCATGAGGCTTGAAATCTCAGAACGGATCGGTTCCCAACCCCGCCACATCCGCCGGCCTCGGCCCCGGTGCCGGCCAGTGAAACCGCCGGTCCTTCTCCGTAATCACCACGTCGTTGATCGACGCTTCGCGCCGCCGCATCAGGCCGTGCTCGTCGAACTCCCACTGCTCGTTGCCGTAGGAGCGATACCACTGGCCGCTCGCATCGTGCCATTCGTACTGGAAGCGCACGGCGATGCGGTTTTCGTCGAACGCCCAGAGGTCCTTGATCAGGCGGTAGTCGTGCTCCTTCTCCCATTTGCGGGTGAGGAATGCGACGATGGCTTCACGCCCCTGAAACATTTCGGAGCGATTGCGCCAGCGGCTGTCCTCGGTATAGGCGAGCGAGACGCGCACCGGGTCGCGCGAATTCCAGGCATCCTCGGCCATGCGGGCCTTTTGCGCTGCGGTCTCACGGGTAAAGGGCGGAAGCGGCGGGCGCGACATGAGGACCTCATCGGTTGGCGGGAGTGCAATCTATCGCCGCGCGCGGGGGAGTCGAGGGGCCGCCCGCTATCGCCCGATCACGAAATCAGATCAGCCTTCATCAAGGCGCGGATCGATTTCGGGATCGGCTGGGCGCGGCCGCCGCTGATGAAGGCGACGCGTACCTCGGCTTTGACCAGCACGTTTTCCCCGCGCCGCACCTCCTGCGCCAGCATGATCGAGGCGCCCTTTACCGCGACCGGCCAAGTCACGACATCGAGCACGTCGTCCATCCGGGCAGGCTTGAGGAAATCCAGATGCATCGAGCGCACCACGAAGGCGAAGCTTGTGTCTTCCGCCTCGGCCTGCTCGAACAATGCCTGCTGCTCGGCGCCCATCAGCCGCAGATGATTGGTCCGTCCGCGCTCCATGAAGCGCAAATAGTTGGCGTGATAGACGATGCCGGAAAACTCTGGTTTGACGATATCGCAACAGGATACCAACTGCTTGATTTCGTTGGGGCGCTGGAGGGCGATAGCGTGAACAAGCGTAGATTTTTCTACGTCCCTTTGATGGCGAGCCGCAGCGCCTTCGGGATCAGCTTCAGTGTTCACCTAGCTCGCCTCGAGAGAAATGTCAGCCCCGCCGCGAGCATAGCGGCCCGAAGGGGCATGCGGGACGAGTGCCACGACCACACCGGTGTTTGAGCGGCACGCGGGAACGGGGCAGTAATAACGCTCGCCACAGGCGAGCCCGTTTTCCGAGTGCCCCGACGAGGAGCACTTTATGTCTTGCGCGAGGCATCGTCACCCGAAGGGCCGAGACAGCATGGCTCGGCAGCTGGCTCATAGAGCCCGTCCGCGGAGCGGACGTGCCCACAAACCTAATGAGACCCGTACTTGTGCCATGGGCGAAAACCGCGCCACTTATGAGCCTGAAATTCGGGAGATCCTATCGCGGACCTCACACCACTGACCCCACATGAAGAACGTGTGCGGTTGTTTGCGTGAGAGTTTCCGGGTTCGTTGCTCCATCGGCGCCGCCTGACCGAAAGCCCAACCGATCGCTCCTGCATTGACGGTTTCATCCGCGGAGCCAGAGCAGGACTGGCGTGTATCGTACTCCGTCAACCAGCTCGTGGCCGGAATAGTCGACGAACAGCTTCTCGCCGGCGACCTGGCGCCGGGGTGGGCTTGAGGGGGCCGGCCCATTCCTTGTAGCGTTCGCAGAACCACGAATAGCTGAAGCAGTCGGAGTTAGGCAAAAGACCAAGGTAGCCGGGTTGCAGAGTGTCAGCGGTGCGCGCCTCCTGGTTACCCCGATCGCAATCGCTAAAATAGCGATCACGATCCGCTGGAAACGGTGATCACGATCGGCTGGAACACGCACTTACCGAGCGCCCCGTCGACCTAACACGCTAGTAGTGCCGCGAGGTGGAGCGATGCCGCCAAGCTCTCTGGTGCGCGACAGGCAGCACACCGCGCCGATCTACGCTCGCAAGCGAAGGGGCATGCCAAGCAGTTGGAGAGATCTGCAACGCCGCAACCTGACGCGGCGTTTGGTTCACGCATTTCTTCCAGCACCAATGTTGCAGTGCAGTTACAGCAATCTGCGTGCACGTTGTTAAGACGCACGAGGCTCGGGGCACTCAAGACATGAGAATAGAAATGAAGAACTTGTTGTTTACGGCAG
>NZ_JBVVPQ010000103.1:0-20372 GCF_055811695.1 Bradyrhizobium sp. MI1.3
ATGGGTCCTGGCTTTCGCCAGGACGACGTTGTGGGGACATCGGTGCTTCGCCTCGCGGGCACACGCAGCCGCACGCCCACCTAATCGTCCAGCTTGTTCAGATCCCGCACCGACTGCATGATCGGCTCGAAGTTCGAGCGCGCATCCAGCGCTTCGAACAATTGTGCGGTGTCCTCCAGCAAGCCGTGCGACCGCGCAATGGCGATACGCACGTCTTCCTGTGGCGCGTCCGATAGCCGGCCGTGGCCTGAAAGCAGGATCCTCGCGTTCAATCCCTTCAGCCGCTCCAGCGACTCGATGTAGTCGGCGATGCTGCCGGAGCCGAACACGCCGCCCATCACGCCGCCGGGCATGAGCGTATCGGCGGCGAACAATAGCCCCTTGTCCTGATCGAACAGCGTGATGCAGGCCGAGGTGTGTCCCGGCGTGTGCATCACGTTGAGACGGAAATTGCCGAGGTCGATCAGATTGCCTTCCTCGAGCCAGATGTCGATATTAACAGGCACGTTCGGCTCGTTGAACATCTTTCGCAGCATCGAGAAGTCGTCGCGCAGCATGATCTTGTTGGCGGCGAGGCGATGGGCGGCGACGAAGGTGCGGCGCTCGTTGAAGTGCCAGGCTGCGCCGATGTGGTCGAGATGCTCGTGGCTGAGCACCACCATGTCGATCTTCTCCGGCGGGCAGCCGACGAAGTTCAGGCATTCGACCATCGCCGCATAGTTCGAGGACAGCCCGGTATCGATCAGGATGGTTCGCGCCGAGCCGCGCACGAGATAGACGTTGGCGGCGCGATTGGAGAAACGGATCTGGTAGACGTCGTCCGCCGCCTGGATCAGCGAGCAGGTGTCGTTCTTCATCAGGACCGGAAAGGCTGTCGGCTTGCCGTCGCTCATGATTGGGCCGCCCGATAGCTGACCGCATTGGCCGCGCGCAGGCGCTTCGACAGCGCATCCATCACCATCAACGCAAACGCCGGCTGCTGGCTGACGAGATAGACGAAGCGGGCGTGGTTGACCCGCATCACCTTGGTGTTCGGCGCCGCCGCGATCGCGGTCGCCGAACGTGCGGAGCCGTCGATCACGGCCATCTCGCCGAAGAATTCGCCCTTGCCGAGTTTGATGATGCTGGTCTTGCTGGCGCCGCTGAATTTGGCGATCTCGACCTCCCCGTCGAGGACAACGTACAGCTCGCGGCCGGTCGAGCCCTCCTCGAAGATGATGTCATCGACGCCAAACTCGTTGATGCACTTCTCGATCGTCATGACACCCCCAAGGGCCTCTGCAGCCGTTCTGGCTGACAGGGCAGTCATGTTAGCGGGGTAACAGGGGCGGGCAACAGCCTGTTCGGCGAGAGCGTGGCCTGCCGCAGGGCAACATCGGCTGACGATTTGTTGCACAGCGCCACACCGGTTCCACTTTCCCGGCCCAATTCGGCTCCGGATGAATTCCTAAAATTTTGGTAAGCGGGTCCGCAGGTAAGGAATTCGCAAGCAATGAAAGTTACCAAAAGGTCAACCGAGACTGGAGTATTTGAGCCGTGAGCGAACCAATGCCCGAGCAGGCCGCCCAGGATACTGGCGTCGTCGAAGCCGCAGCGACCGTGCCGCAGGCCATCGAGGCTGCTGCCGGCATCGAGGCCCCTTCGATTGCCCCCGACCACGAGACGCCGCCCAAACCCGACCTGGCCAAGGTCGAGCCCCCAAAAATCGAGGCATCGAGGATCGAGACGCCGAAGTTCGAAGCCAAAGCCGAGACCATGCCTGAAACCAAGTCCGAGCCAAAGCCCGGCAAGCTCATCGTCATGGCACCCGCGGAGCGGTCCTGGGACCGCGAGGAGTTCGCGCCGCATGTGAAAGCAGACGAGCCGCGCGAGACCGCCGGCAAGCGCCGCCTGTCGGCGATGGCCGCGGTGGTGGCGATTGCGGCCAGTGTCGGCGCCATCAGCGGCGCGCTCGCGACCGCAGGGATGATGCACTTCGCAAGCCCCGCGCCGGCACAGGTTGCCGACACCAGCCCGCTGGAATCCTCGGTCGCCCGGATCGATGCCGATGTCGTCGCGCTCAAGGCCAACGTCGAGCACACGTCCAAGACCGGCCTCGGCCAGTTCAACCGCACCAACGACCGCCTCGACAAGCTCGAGAAGGCGCAGGCCGAGCCGATGGCCAAAATCGCGAAGCTGTCCGAGACCGTCGACAAGCTCCGCGCCACCCCGCCCGCGGCGCCCGCCCAGGCCGCAGCCGCCGTGCCGGCCCGTGAGACCACCGGCTCGATCGCACCGGCGCAGGTTGCGACCGCGGCAGCTGCGCCAGTTCCCGCCGCACCCAAGACCGAAATCGGCCGGCTGCCGACGGTCGAAGGCTGGGTGCTGCGCGACGTCTCCAACGGCGGCGCACTGGTCGAGGGTCGCAATGGCCTCTACGAGGTCTATGCCGGCGACCCCATCCCCGGCGTTGGCCGTGTCGATGCGATCCGCCGTCAGGACGGCCGCTGGGTGGTCGTCACCAGCAAAGGGCTGATCGTCGCGCGCTGAGCGGCTCATCATCCGACTTTCGAAGAGGCGCTTCACCACGATGTGAAGCGCCTTTTTGCTTGAATAGCCGTCCCTGCGCGGTGTTACCTGAGGCATGAGCCGCGCCTTGCGAATTCTCGTTGCCGCCGCCGTATTTGTCGGCGGCATCGTATCGTTGTTGGCCGCGGAGAACGCGCAGCTGGCACGCGGCACGGCGATCACCGATCCCGATCTCCTGCGCGAGCTCGACCAGCACGACGCACTCACGATCTCGCGCCTGTTGTGGCCGGAGCGGAACGCGAACTTTCCGCTGACGACCGATCTGATGTTTTCGTGGTTGTCGCAGCTCAAGGAGATTCCTCCCGCGATCGAAGCGGAGATCGACCGCTACGTCGCGCGGCAGAAGGCGGCATATCCGACCGAGACCATCGGCGTCGGCGAGGGCTTTGACGTGCAATTGTTCGATCGGTCCAATCTGAAGTCCCGCGACACCCGTTTCGTGCTGGCCGGCATCGTCAACCGCCTGGACCGGGCCTATGTCTCGGAGGACACCTGCGGCGAGATCAGGCTGATCTATCGTCTCGCGCGTTTCGAGACAAAACCGGATGGCGGCAGGACAGCCACGCGGCTGCCGATGACGCTCAATCTGGTGATGAAGGCGCGCGACGCGCGCCAGATGGACGGGAACGGCAAGCCGATCACCTGCGCCGAGGTCGCGCGACGCTGGCTCGGCAATGGCGACTGGCAGGGGCTGATCGGCAGCGACTTCTTCCCTTACGATGCGATGCTCGATCGCATCGAGACCAATGTTCAGATCTCGGTTGCGGCGAAATCGGCGCTGCACGATTTCCGCTCCGACTATCTGCTCAAGGTGTTCAAGTACGACGCCGTCTCGAAGATGTTCGAGGAATCGACGCTGGAGAACCAGATCGACCGTGACCGCATCCTCACGGACGACGCGCTCCGGCGCGACTTCAGGGATTGGCTGCTCGCGCCCGATCATCTTCGCGATTTCGATCGCGGCACGGTGCTGATCCCGGAGAAATTCCTGGCCAAGGCTGCAATCGTGCCGACGCCAGCCGGCCTCGATGCTTCTCCTTTGCAGCCGGAGTTCGGGATGATGCAGGGGGAGGGCAACGGAGAGGGGCAAGGCGAGCCGGTCTTCTCCGACAACGACGTGGTCGGTGCGTTGAAGCAAGCGGCCGCGCGCGGCGACATGCAGAACGTCCGCTCGGTCGCGGGCTTCCAGCGCCGCCTCAACGACGTCACCTGTGCCGGCTGCCACCAGACCCGCGGCATCGGCGGCTTTCACTTCCCGGGCGTCGATTGGCTTGCGGACAAGCCCTCCAATGCCACCATCGTGCCGGCCTCGCCGCATTTTCTTGGCGACCAGATCCGCCGCCGCGACATCCTGACCGCGATGGCCGCGGGCAAACGTCCTGATTTCTCACGCGGATTTGCCAGCCGGCCGCAGACCCGCGGCAGCACTGAGCTGGCGGGGACCGAATATCAGGACGGCTGGGGCGCGCATTGTTCCCTGGAAAATGCAGGATCGGGATCGGCCGACAAGAGTTTTACGTCATGGAGCTGTGCTAAAGGGCTGACCTGTCAGGCTGCCGCGGCCTCGCGCCGCATCGGCATGTGCTTCATCAAGACGCGTTAAGCCCACAAGCGATTTGGATGAACCCATGACGAATACGAGCGAAGCCAACAAGGAGCGCAATCGCGAGATCGCGCAGAATGAAGAGGCCAAGCAGGTTACCGGCAGCATCCGCGTCAGCACCTGGGCGGTCGCGGTCGTCGTCATCATCGGCGGAATCCTGTTCACGCTCGGCTGGCTCGCGCTGAAGTAGTCGGCGCCCTCACTTCGCGTAGTTCGTCATGCGCTTGCCGGGCAGCAGCTCGTAGGCCGGCTTCCACCCGGGCAGTGCGGCCATGCGGCCAAGCCAGGCCTGGATGGCGGGATAGCTTTCCGCGAAATCGAAGCCGTGCTCGTCGCTCGGATAGTGCAGATAGGCCATCATCGAGATATCGGCGACGGTCGGCCTGATGCCGATCGCAAATTGATTGTGCTGCAGATGGCCGTCGAGAATGCCGAGAAAATCCTCGAGCCGCCGGCGGAAATGTTTCAGCACTTGCGGATCGTTGCTTTGCGTGAAGGCGCGCATGAAGCGGTAGGTCGCCATGTAGCCGGTGAGCTTGTGGTTGTCCCAGAACAGCCAGCGCAGCAGCTCGAACTTTTCCCCCTCGGTCTCGGCACCGAAACGCCCGTACTGCTCGGCAAGCTTGAGCAGGAGAGGCGCGGTCTGCGTCATCTTCACACCGTCGATCTCGAGCACAGGAATTTCGCCCATCTCGTTCACGCTCTTGCGCCATTCCGGCGTGCGCGTGACGCCGCCGCCAAAGTCGGTCCAGACCGGCTCGAACCCCTCGCCGCAAAGCGTCAGCATCAGCGCCAGCTTGTAGCTGTTGCCGGATTCGGGGAAGTAGTGCAGGCGGTAGCTGGGCATGGGACCTCGCGATTGCTTTGCCAATTGTTATACCGCGATCTCCCGACGTCGTCATTGCGAGCGTAGCGAAGCAATCCAGCAATGCATCCGCGGCGGGATTCTGGATTGCTTTGCTGCGCTCGCAATGACGGGATTATGGCAGCGTATCGCCTTACCCCACCGCCCCCTGCGACCGCAGCTGCTTGATCGCGGCCTCGTCGTATCCCGCGCCACGCAAAATCTCGTCACTGTGCTCGCCGACGCCGGGGGGCTTGCGCGGCTGCACTTTCTTGGCGCCGTCGATCCAGATCGGGCTGGAAATGGTGAGCATGGTGTCGTTCTCGAACGGCACCAGAACGTCGTTGTCGAGCATCTGCTTGTCGTTCGGGATGTCGTCCAAAATACCGACGATGCCGAACACCAGTCCGTTGCCGTCGAGGATCTTGCGCCATTCGGCGAGATCCCTGGTTGCAAAGGTCTCGTCGAAGATCTTGATCAGCTCGACGGAGCGGGCGTGGCGGTCGGGTTTGGTAGCGAAACGCGGATCGGTGATGAGGTCTTCGCGGCCAAGACACCTGGCCAGCGTCGGAAACTGCTTCTCCTCGCTCAGCAGCGACAGGATCAGCCAGCGGCCGTCCTTGCACTGGTAGTGGTTGGCGACCGCGTTCAACGCGCGTTCGCGCGGCCGCCGCTCGGCAAACTTGGCGCCGCAGAGCTTTGCCTGCGCCAGCACGCTGGCAGCCCACACGCCGTTTGCCATCAGATTGGAGGCGACATGCGAGCCCTTGCCGGTCTTCTCGCGCTGATAGAGCGCGGTGACGATGGCGCCGTAGAACGCCATGGCGCAGGGATGGTCGCCCATGCCGGCGACCGAGCGGGCCGGCGTCGTGTCGGTGTCGGCGCGGACGAGGTCCATCAGGCCGGAGCGCGCCCAATAGGCGTTGCTGTCGAAGCCGGGCTTGTTGGCCTCTTCGCCTTTTTCGCCATAGCCGGTGAAGGAGGCGTAGATCAGCCGGTCGTTGAGATGGGCGAGGTGGTCGTAGGTGATGCCGAGTTTGGTGCGCACCGGCGGCGGCATGTTGGTGATGAAGACATCGGCCTCTTCCACCAGCTTGTAGAGCACGGCCTGCGCTTCCGGCTTGGCGAGGTCGAGCGCGATGCTCTTCTTGTTGCGGGCCTCCAGCAGCCAGGCGAAATTGTGCTCGCTGCTCGGATAGCCCGGAATGTTGGGCAGATTGCGGTAGGGATCGCCGGCACCGGGCGGTTCGATCTTGACGACATCGGCGCCGAAATCCGACAGCACGGTCGCGGCCGCTGGTGCTGCGATGAAACTCGCGCAATCCAGCACCTTGAGCCCTGCAAAAATGCCCTTTTCCATCGCCGCGTTGCTCCCTCGCTCGTGTTGTTTCCCGCGCGCTGGAATTGGCGAGGGCCACGTCACGGGCAGCATTAGACCGATGTTTCGGCGGGATGCAACGCTCCTCGCCGCGCCTCACTCATCCCCTGCGAGCAGGGCAGCGTTGCCGCCGGCTGCTGCGGTGTTGATCGTCACGGTCTGCTCGGTCGCAAAGCGCGCGAGGTAGTGCGGGCCGCCGGCTTTCGGGCCGGTTCCGGACAGGCCGTTGCCGCCGAACGGCTGCACGCCGACGACAGCGCCGATCATGTTGCGATTGACGTAGATGTTGCCGATCTGGACGCGGTCGACGATCGCCTCGATGGTGTCGTCGATGCGGGAATGGATGCCGAGCGTCAGACCGTAGCCGGTGCGCTCGATGGCTTGCAGGACGCGTTCGAGATGTTCCGCACGATAGCGCGCAACGTGGAGGATCGGGCCGAACACCTCCGAGGTCAGCTGGCCGGCATCGCCAAGCTCGAAAATATGCGGCGCCACGAAGCAGCCCTCCGGCGCGGTGCCGGCAAAGTGCAGCCGTGCCTCTCTCTTCATCCGTGCGATATGTGCATCGAGGCGCTGCTTGGCCTCGCTATCGATCACCGGACCGATATGGGTCGCGACGTCGCTCGCGTCACCGATCTTCAACTCGCGCGCCGCGCCCGCGATCATCTCAATCATGCGGTCGGCGACGTCCTCCTGCACGAACAGCAGCCGCAGCGCCGAGCAGCGCTGGCCGGCGGAACGAAACGCCGAGGTGACGACATCGTCTGCGACCTGCTCGGGCAACGCAGTCGCATCCGCGATCATGGTGTTGATGCCGCCGGTCTCCGCGATCAGCGGCACGATCGGCCCGTCCTTGGCCGCCAGCGCCCGATTGATGCTGCGCGCGACCTCGGTCGAGCCGGTGAAGACGATTCCGGCGATACCGGGGTGCGCCGTCAGCGCGGCGCCGACGCGGCCGTCGCCGGCGACGAGATGCAGCGCGCTTGCGGGGATGCCGGCCTCGTGCAGCAGCCGCACCGCCTCGACCGCAATGCGCGGGGTCTGCTCTGCGGGCTTGGCCACCACGCTGTTGCCGGCCATCAGCGCCGCCGTGACCTGGCCGAGGAAGATCGCCAACGGAAAATTCCATGGCGAGATCGCCACGAAGACGCCACGGCCGCGCATGGCCAGCGCGTTGCTCTCGCCGGTCGGCCCCGGCATCGCCACATCGTTGCCGAACAGCTTGCGGCCCTGCGCGGCGTAATAGCGGCAGAAATCGGCGGCCTCGCGCAGCTCCGACAGCGCATCGTCGAGCGTCTTGCCGCCCTCGCGTTGCAGCAGCGCGATGAAATGGGGCGCGCGGTTCTCCAGAAGATGCGCGGCCTGCTCCAGCGCCGCCGCGCGCGTGGCTGCGGGTGTCCGGCTCCAGGCGGCAAAGCCGGCGCGCGCTGCAGCCACTGCCGCATTGGCCTGATCCGGCGTTGCGTTCGCGATCGGCTTGAGGTCGATCGTCTCGGCTTTGACATCCGTCAGCAACCGGTCGAGCGCGGCGCGCGCGCCGAATTCGACGCCGCGCGAATTCCGCCGCTCCGGCGCGAACAGATCGCGTGGCAGCGGAATTTTCGGATGGGCCGCCTGCTGCGGCCGGACGATGGCATCCGCCGGACGTTGCAACAGCGCCGTAACAGGCACGCGGTAGTCAGCCGCCTGCGCCACGAAGGAGGAGTTCGCACCGTTCTCCAACAGTCGCCGCACCAGATAAGCGAGCAGGTCGCGATGGCTGCCGACCGGGGCGTAGGTGCGGTAGGCGATCTCGGGGCGGTCCTTGGCGAGCTGCTCGTAGAGTGCCTCGCCCATGCCATGCAGGCGTTGGAATTCGAAGCCGCCGTTGGCGCCGGCAAGCTCCAGCACCGTCGCGACGCTCAGCGCGTTGTGGGTGGCGAATTGCGGGAAGATGCGCGGCCGCAGGCTCAACAGCTTTTGAGCACAGGCGACGTAGTTCAGATCCGTCATCGCCTTGCGCGTGAACACGGGATAGCCGTCGAGCCCGCGCTCCTGCGCGCGCTTGATCTCGGTGTCCCAATAGGCGCCCTTGACCAGCCGCACCATCAGCTTGCGGTCATGCGCGCGGGCGAGCGCGTCGACATAGTCGATCACGTCGCCGGCGCGCTTCTGATAGGCCTGGATCGCAAGGCCAAATCCGTCCCAACCCGCAAGCGAGGGATCGGCGAGCGTTGCCGCGATCACGTCGAGCGACAATTCCAGCCGGTCGGCTTCCTCGGCATCGACGGTGAAATTGAGGTCATGGGCCTTGGCGCGCTGCGCCAGGTCCAGCAGTCGCGGCACCAGCTCAGCCATCACGCGGTCGCGGCTGATCGCTTCGAAGCGCGGATGCAGCGCCGAGAGCTTGACGGAGATACCGGGCCGGTCGGGCAGGGGATGGTTGCCGGCCGCCTTGCCGATGGTCAGAATCGCGCTGGCATAGGCGTCGAAATAGCGCCTGGCATCAGTGGCCGTGCGGGCGCCTTCGCCGAGCATGTCGAAGGAATAGCGCGCCCTCTCGCCGGAGCGCGGCCGGGCCCGCTCCAGGGCCTGCGCGATGGTCTCCCCCAGCACGAAATGATTGCCCATCAGCCGCATTGCCTGCCGCGTGGCGGTGCGCACGGCCGGTGCGCCCAGCCGCTTCACCAGCCGGCCGATGGTGCCGTCGGGCGTCTCGCCGGGCTGGATCACCCGCGCCGAGAGGCCCAACGCCCAGGCCGAGGCGTTGACCAGGAAGGCGGTGGACTTGGTCTCGTGGTGGATGAAGTCGCCCTCGCCGAGCTTGTCCTCGATGAACTGGTCGGCAGTGCGCGCGTCCGGCACGCGCAGCAGCGCCTCGGCCAGCACCATCAAAGCAAGCCCCTCCTTGGTCGAGAGCGCGAACTCCCGCAGCATGTCCTCGACTCCACCGAGCCGGTCGTCGCGCTTGCGGATGGCTTCGATCAGCCGTGTCGCGGTGCGATCGATCCTCGCCTCCTGCGGCGGGCCGAGATGCGCAGACGGCAAAAGGCGCGCGGCGATATCGGCATCATCGGGCGCGTAGGCGGCGGAGAAGAGAGGCGGAATGTTCGGCATGGCGTGTCCTGTGGCTTCAATCCAGGATAATGCCCGCAATACCTTAGCTCGATAGACAATTTAGCTGATTTGGCTTAGGAAATGAAGCCTCATAGCCATTTGGCCTCATAAAGTATGGAATTAGATCGAACCGACCGGAAAATCCTCTCGATTTTGCAGCAGGACGGGCGAATCGCCAATGTCGAGCTCGCGGAACGCATCGGGCTATCGCCCACCTCGATCGGCGAACGGCTGAAGCGTTTGCAGCGAGAGGGCTTTATCGAGGGCTATGGCGCGCGGCTCAACCCGCACCGGCTCGGCCTCGGGCTCCTGGTGTTCGTCGAAGTGCTGCTCGATAAGACCACGCCCGACAATTTCGAGCGTTTTGCCCGCGCGGTGAAGCTCGCGCCCGAGGTGCTGGAGTGTCACATGGTTGCCGGCGGCTTCGACTATCTTGTGAAGGCGCGGCTGGCAGACATGACCGCGTATCGGCGCTTCCTCGGCGAGACCTTGCTGTCGATGCCCGGCGTGCGCGAAACGCGAACCTATGCGGTGATGGAAGAGATCAAGCGCGACGCACCGTTGCCAGTGGACTAACGAAGTGCCGTCGCGATTGTCATTGCTGTGGCGTCGAACGGGCGGTCTTCGCGGGACAAATAGTTCTCCGTGTGCAATCGCAACGCCTGTCGTCGAATGCACTGACCGTCTTCTGAAATTTCTTGGCCCGGCTCCCGGATCGATCCGGGAGTTAGCAAAGGCCGGCGGGCTTATACTTTGAGGTTCTCTGCGGAGCTTTTGCCTCGGTTTGCGATCTCTTCATATTCCACCGTCTGTCCTTCGTTCAGGGACGACAGACCGGCTTTCTGCACTGCCGAGATATGCACGAACACATCCTTGCCGCCCGACGCAGGCTGGATAAATCCATAACCCTTCGTCGGGTTGAACCACTTGACCGTACCTTTAGCCATCACGACTTCTCCGCGGGTCTTCCTCCGAGATCTCGAACCGCCAGTCCCCGCCAACCGGCCGGTTCGGTCCTAATACGATACGCGGAATGTGGCTGGCTTGGTAGCTCAAACCACATCCGCCTTTCGCCGAATTCCGCTCAACTTCGCGGCGGTTTTGCCGGATTTGCCCGTTTCGCGGTCACTTGGTCCGCGCGCCGCGCGCCATCCGTCAATAAGTCGCGGCCAGATAATCGACGATCTTGCCGACATCGGCATCGTCGATCGGGGCGCCATAGACCTTGATCATCTTGGTCACCTCGGCCTGCCAGAAAGCTTTCTTGTCCTTCATCAGCGGCTGCGTGTTGATGTAGTCGGCGGAGTGGCAGGCGCTGCAATTGCCCTGCACGACCACGAGGTTGGGGCCTGGCTTGAAGGCCGCGACCTCATCGGGGGTCTTGTAGTTGACCGGTGCTGCAAGTGCCGAACCCACCACGGCGGCGAGGGCGAGCGTGATGGCGAGGAAAACGGTGCGCTGCATGATCATTCCCCTCAAGCCACGGTGACGCGGACGGTTTCGACGACGTTGCGCAAGTAACCCGCCGGATTCCAGCGCGGCGTATCCGGCTGGGTTTCGCCGCCATTGCCGGTGGCGCGCACCTTGAGCTCGTGAGAGCCCGCCGCGAGCTTCACCGGCAGCGTCCATTCACGGAACGAGTATTTGCCAAGGTCCTTGCCGAGCTTGGCGCCGGTCCAGGTCTTGCCGCCGTCGGTGGAGACCGCGACCTCCTTGATACCCTTGCCGCCGTCGAAGGCGATGCCGCGCAGCGTCGTGCCGCCTGCTTTCAGCTTGGCGCCGTCGGGGATGCTGGTGATGAAGGAACGGATCGTGAAGCGGTTGATCGGGATCGTCGCCTTCGGCGCGGTGCCCGGCTCGACCGCATTGTTCGGGGTGTCCGGAATGCGATAGGCCGACTTCATCCAGAAGCCGTCATAGACATTGTCGACGACGGTGATCTCGTTGAGGTGCTTGACCCAGTAGGTGCCGAAATAGCCGGGCACGATCAGGCGCAGCGGAAAGCCGTTGAGGAACGGCAGGTCTTCGCCGTTCATGCCATAGGCCAGCATCACCTCGCCGTCGCTGGCGTGATCGATATCGAGCGCCTTGACGAAATCGGGCGTCTTGTCGCTGACCGGACCGTCCATGCCGTTGAAGGTGACCTGCTTGGCGCCGCTCTGCACGCCCGCCATCGCCAGCACCGCCTTCAGCGGCACGCCGCGCCAGCGCGCATTGCCCATCGCGCCGTTGGCAAGCTGGCCGCCGGCCACGCGCGGATCCAGGAAGCCGCGGCTGTTGCCGGAGCACTGGTTGACGGCGACGATCTCGGTCGCCTTCATCTTCCGGATGTCCTTCAGCGACAGCTTGAGCGCCTTGTCGACCTTGCCCTTGACCTCGAGCGTGAACTTGTCGGGGTCGAGACTGTAGGGCAGGTCGGAAAGGTGATAGCGCACGAAGAACGCGTTATTCGGGGTGATCGGGCCGTCGTTGAAGACCGCGAACGGCGTCTCGAGCTGCGGCGGGCGGCTGGTCAGGCCGATCATCGGCCGCTTCTGCGGATATTTTACCAAGGGACGTTCGCCATTGGCGAAGGGCAGGGTGACGGTGTCGAGTGCCAGCGCCTTGGTCGGGTTCAGTGCAGTCACAGCAGCGGCAAGGCCCGCTCCTTTGAGCAGGTCGCGTCGATCGAACATGTGGTCTCCTCCCGGAGCTTTTCGTTGATCGCGGTCATCACCGCAATCTCGCGCTCATGTGTCGCAACGACTCAGTTGAAGTCAATTCGTGCTTTCGCAGCAGGCCCATGCCGTTGCGTTGCAGCAAGCCGGTGTTACGCCGCGATGTTTTTCGTTGGATAACTCGATCTCGACGCAGGCTCGGTGCACCTCGCCCGCTTGCGGGAGAGGTCGCGCCGAAGGCGCGGGTGAGGGTTCTCTCCTCTGGGGATTGTCCCTGTGCGGAGACACCCTCTCCCCAACCCTCTCCCGCAAGCGGGAGAGGGAGAGCACCGCCTTCGTAACTGCCTCACGCCGCGACGCGTTCGCCGTGGTCAACGAGCACCGACAGCTCCCTGGCGTCCGCGACGACGCGCACGGCCATGGGTTCGTCGCGGCCGCGGATCGCGACCTCCTGCTGCGGCAGCGCATCGTCGGCAAGGCCGGCGGTGCGGCGGACTTCCTCTGAGACGATCGCTTCGCAGGCCAGCGTCTTGGTCATGTCCTGGAGGCGGGCTGCGACGTTGACGGCATCGCCCAGCGCTGTGAAGACGATGTGATCGCGATAGCCGATGTCGCCGATGATGACTTCGCCGCCGTGGATGCCGATGCCGAAGCGGATCGGCTGGCGCAGATCATGGCTCAGGAGCTCGTTGAGCTCGTCGATTTGCCTGGCGATGCCGGCGGCGGCCTTCAGCGCCTGCCGGCAGGCCTCTTGCGGATCGGCGCTCAGTCCGAACAGTGCCAGCATGCCGTCGCCCACGAATTGGTTCGGCTGGCCGCCATTCTCGATCACGGCCTGCGAGACGGCGCCGAGAAAGCGGTTGACGATGAACACGGTGTCGAACGGCAGCCGCTTCTCGGCCAGCTGCGTCGAGCCGCGCATGTCCACGAACAGACTGACGAGATAGCGCTCCTGGCCGATTCTGGCGGGCGTTGAGGCCTGTGTGTTCGCCGACAGGGTATGCGCGGTGAAGAGCTGGAAGAAGGAGAGATCCGACGTCGGCCGCAGCTGGCAGGCGAGCCTGATCGAGGGGTCACTGGTGCCGACACGGGTGAGCACGAACGCCTCGCGCTGCGACGGCTCGGGCAGGGCGCCATGATCGCCGATGATGCGGATGCGGCAGGTCGAGCAGCGGGCGCGGCCGCCGCAGACGCTGGCATGCGGCACATTGTGGCGCAGGCTCGCTTCCAGCACGGAGAGGCCTTTTGGCACCCGCACTGTCTTGCCGTTGCCGTAGGACAGCGCGATCATGCCGCCGCGCCGTTCGCGCAGGGCGCGCACGCCGCGCGCCAGCAGCGCCAAAGCGAGCAGTCCGAGATAACCGGCGGTGAGGCCACCGGTGATGCGGTCGAGCGTCGCTGCCTCGGCCGTCGTGCCGACCTGGCTGCGCGTGAGATTGTGCGTCCGCCATTCCCCGTCGTCGGCCTCGACCTCGACGCTGCGGCCACCTTGGTAGACACCCAGCAGCGACAGCGTCGGGATCAGCACAGCAGCCGCGAGCAGATAGGGGGCCGCGCGCGTGAAGAACGGTTTGAGGCGAAGCCAGAAATAGATGCCGATGCAGCCGTGCACCCAGGCGATGAGAAGCAGGACCGTCATGGTCCAGATACGGTTCGACGCGACGAAGAACAGATAGAGTTCCTGCGGATAGAGTTTTTGGTGTCCGTAAAGCGTCTGGCCGAGCCGCACCCCGATCACATGCGCCATGACCAGCGCGGGGATGCTCAAGCCCAGCACGAGTTGCAGCGGCTCGACCGTCCGCCAGCGGAACTGCCGGCGCTGATACAACGCGTAGATGCCGAGCCCCATATGCGTGAGCGCCGCCGTGTAGAACGTGATCGCAACCGGCAGGAACTGCCAGAACAGCGTGTGGTAGTAGACCCCGATCTCCATGGCATCGACCGAGATGTTGCCGAGCGCATGGTTGAGGAAATGGCTGATGACATAGGCGAACAGGATCACGCCGCAAACCAGCCGCACCTGGCGCAAGCTGACGGCGCGGGAAAGCTCGGAAAATCGTGAGGATGCGGTTGCGGCCATGATTCTGTTGTATCAGTTCATGAAGGAGAACAGCCAGCGCCGCGTTTAATTCCGGGGGTGGACAGCTTGCGGGATCACATCCGCGGTAGGGTGACGAAATCGTAGGGTGGGCAAAGGCGCCTTGGCGCCGTGCCCACCAATCGGCACTTATGGTGGGCACGTTGCGCTTTGCCCACCCTACGGTTTCCGCGTCGGGGCTGGGATCGCGACAGCGCAACAGGCCGATCCACCCCCAACATTGACTCCCCCTCCCAGGTTGGCGAAAAGCGCCGCCGTGACGACAGCTCCTGACATCACGAAGCCCCCCGCCGGCGCGGCGCGCCGGCCGCTCGTCATGGCCGCGGCGATCATCGCGGCGATGACGCTGCTGCGCATCGTCTACGCCTCGGCCATCGAGCTGCGCACGGACGAGGCCTATTACTGGACCTGGTCGCACGAGACGGCGCTCAGCTTCCTGGATCATCCCCCCGGCATCGCCTGGCTGATCCGGTTCGGCACCGCGATCTTCGGCGACACCACGCTCGGTGTGCGCTTCGGCGGCATCGTCGCCATGCTGGTGACGCAGCTCCTGCTCGCCGATATCGTCCGCCGCCTCACCCAGGACATGCGCGCCGTCGTGCTCGCGGTGCTGATGCTGGAGGCTGCGCTCTATTACGGCCTGCTGATGGCCAAGGTCGCGCCCGACGTCGCCATGATCCCGTTTGCGGTGGCGATGATGTGGTCCCTGGTGCGGCTTGCGCAGGGCGGCGATGGCCGCTGGTGGCTCGCGGCCGGCCTGTTCGCCGGGCTGGCGATGCTGTCGAAATTTACCGTGATCATGTTCGCGCCGGCCGTTGCCGCCTTTCTGCTGGTGCCGGATTGGCGCTGGCGCTGGCTGCGCAGCCCCTATCCGTATTCGGCGGTCCTGATCGCAATCGCCGTGTTCTCGCCCGTCCTGATCTGGAACGTGCAGCACGACTGGGCCGCGATCCGCTTCCAGGGCGTGCGCGCCACCACCAGCTACGGCATCTCGCTCCGCACCTTCGGCGACTACATCGGCCTGCAATTCGGATTGGTCGGCTTCGTCATGCTGCCGGTGGTGCTGACGGGGGTGGTGATGACGGCGTGGCGCGGCTATCGCACGCGCGAGCCGGTCGCGATTTTGCTGTCGACCGCGGTGCTGGTGCCGTTTCTCTATTTCCTGGCGAAATCCCTGACCCTCCGCGTCGGTGACACCTGGCCGATGTTCATGTGGCCGGTCGGTTTCGCCGCTGCCGCTATTAATCTCACCATGCTGTCGCGCGAAGGAAGATCGGCGCGGATGATCAGATCGGCGCAGTTCTGGGCCAGCACAGCCGTGGTCTCGGGCATCGCTTTCGTCGTGATCGTGTTCCTCTATTACATCGCCGCGCCCTGGAATTTGCTCGGCAAGATCGATCCGATCGGTGCCGAGTCCGGCTACGAGCAGGTTGCCGCGCGCGCACAGGCTGCATTGGACGAGACCGGCGCGACCTGGATCGCCACCACAGACTACCGCACCTATGCCATGATGCGCTGGCTGTTCAGGGGCCGTGTGCCCGTGATCGAAATCAACGAGCGCGGCCGCTTCCAGGATTTTCGCGATCCCGGCATGGATCGGATCAGAGGCCACGCCGGCATTTATGTTGGGCGCGAGCCAGACAACCGCTCGTCGCTGTGGGATTCGATCCCGGCCAAGCGCGAGCAACTCGGCCAGGTCGAGCGCCGCTGGCGCGGTCTCGTGATGGACAATTACGTGCTGGAGAAGCTCTCAGGCTGGACGCCGGAGCTGTCGCCGCCGACGAACTCGCCGCTGTTCCAGTGGCGCGTGCTGGCTTTCTTCTCCCCGCAAGCGTGGGACGGCAAACAGAACGCTACTCCTCCTCATCCTTCTTCCGCAGCAGATCCGTCGCGAGATCCGACAGCTTCGGCGGCGGCAGTGCCGCGAACGGCAGCGGCCGTGTGACGTCGATCGCGGCGAGGCCCAGCCGCGCCGTCAGCAATCCATTCAGCATGCCTTCGCCCAGCCGCTGCGATAGCTTCGCCGCGATGCCGTGGCCGAGCATCTGCTGCACCAGGCTGTCGCTCGCCGCCATGCCGCCGGTGATGGCGAGATGGGCGACGACGTGGCGGAGCAGGCGGATCATGCCGAGTGCGCCGGGACGGCCGCCGTAGAGAAAAGCGAGCTGGCGGATCAATCTCAGCGAGGCCACGAACACGAACAACACGTCGATCAGCGCGCGGGGCGAAACCGCTGTCACGATCGAGACCTTTTGCGCGGCTGACGACACCAGCCGCCGCGCCTCAATGTCCAGCGGCGACATCAATTCGCGCTCGGCGAGCCGGATCATGTCGGCGCCGTCGATGATCTCGCCGGCATGGCTTTCCAGCGCGGCGCGGGCGCGCGCGAGCTGCGGGTTCTGGTGCGCGATCTTGAGCAGATCCTGCACGATGATACGGCTCTCCTTGCGGTCGTCGCTGGCAAGAACAGCGGCTGCACGCTGATGCAGCTTTTCGATCGTTGCCAACCGCGCCAGCCCGAACGCCTCGCGTCCGGTCACCACCGCGAGCGCAAGGGCGGTGACGGAGGCAAGCGCCAGTCCGACAAAGCCGAGGCTTTCGCTGCGCGCAAACAGATCCTCGATCAGACGGACGACGCCGAGCCCGACGCCGAGCAGAGTCAGCCCGGCGACGCCGGACCAGAACAGCGCGCCCCAGGGAAAGCCGCGTCGCGCCGGAAGCGACGATGCGATCGGCACCGGCAAGTTCGCCGGATCGGGCTCCGGCGTGATCTGGATGGTGGTGCGGCCGAGCCGGGTCGTCTCGTCGGCCTCGGTGACGACGACGCCGGGGTCGTCGAGCCGGAACGTCGCCGGCCGCCGTGGCTTCGATCGGTCGTTCATGACAACTTGTCTCCGATCAGGAACTGCAAGGCACGGTCGAGGCGGATGTGAGGCAGCGCCGGCTGGTCGGCCCCCTCGCGTTCGAGCTTTGGCGGACGGAAACGCAGAAAGCGAAAATCGCTCTTGCCGGCGGCCGCGGTCGAGAGCCCGCGGAATGCGTCGGTGCCGTTGAACAGGGGTTCGGGATCCAGCGGCAGATCGCCCGGAAAAGCCGCGACCTCGGTGTTGCCGTCGAAGAACTCGCCGCCGGCGCTTTCGCCCGCGGCCGGCGTTCCCAGGATCGACGGCAATTTGTCACGGCCATGCGCGACCTGCGCCTCGCGCGTGGCGCGGACGGCGGCGAGTGCGACGACGTCGATCTCCGCGCCGGTAGTTTCCGCGCGCGCAACCGCGCGGGTGACGGCGCGGCGCAACACGGCCTCGAGCCGGTCATGGCTGGAATGATGCAGGTGATCCGCCTTGGTCGCCGCGAACAGCACGCGGTCGATCCGCGGCCGAAACAGGCCGCTGAGGAACGTGCTGCGGCCGATGTTGAAGCAGTCGAGAATGCCCGCGAGTGCGGCTTCGAGATCGTGCAGCGCTTCGGGGCCGGCGTTGAACGCGGCGAGCGCATCGGCCAGCACGATCTGGCGATCGAGCCGGGCAAAATGATCACGGAAGAATGGCCGCACCACGACGTCCTTGTAGGCCTCATACCGCCGCACCATCATGGCCCATAGCGATCCCTCCGGCGCCTGACCGCCCGCGGGTACGTCGAGCGGCGCAAAGGTCAGCGCCGGTGTGTCGGCGAGATTGCCCGGCATCAGGAAGCGGCCGGGCGGCAGCAGGCTCATCGCAAACCGCTCGTCGCGGCAGCCTTGCAGATAGCCCCTGAAGAGCTTCGCGGCCGTCAGCGTCGCCTGTTCATCCTCGCGCGCTTCGGGCTTGAGCGTTGCGAGATGCGCGTGCCAGTCCGCGGCCAGATGCGCGCGGGGCGCCTCGCGTGACAGCGCAAGGCTTTCGGCTGACCATTGCTCAAAACTCTTCTGAAGCAGCGGCAGGTCGAGCAGCCACTCGCCGGGATAGTCGACGATGTCGAGCGTCAGCGTGCGGTCGGCGCCGTTCTGGCGCTGGTAGTCGATGACGAGCCTGAGCTCGCTGATGTCGACAGTCGAGCTCGGCCAGCGCCGCTCCTCGATCAGCGCGCGCAGATGGCTCTCATAGGCAAAGCGCGGCACCGCGTCGTCCGGCTGCGGCGCCAGATGCGCCCGGGCGATCCGCCCGGATGAATAGGCCTCGAACACCGGAAACCGCCCGCCACGGGTGAGGCCGTGGATCAGCGCGGTGATGAACACGGTCTTGCCGGCCCGCGACAGGCCGGTAACCCCCAATCGTACCGTCGGATTGAAGAAATGCTCGCCGTAGTCGATCAGCGCCCGAGCCGACAGGCGCGCCTCCTCGAGCATATCCTGGAAACTAAATGCCATATGAACGTTGGGAATCCCGGGCGGGGGCGGATACGCAAAAAGGACTAGTCACAAAAGTGGCAACTGCCTGAGGAAAATCAAGCTTCATACTTCCACCGTCTTTGTCGGCAAATCAGCCGTTTGAACGACGCGCCGATCCCGAAACACCCATACAAGAGGGTATTGTCTCACTTTGCGGATTGCCATGACCGTCTTCCAACTGAAACAGCTCGCATCCTCCTCCGTCCACGCAGCCGCCGACGCGATCGGCTGGCATTACGACCGCGCCGAGCTGATCGCCGACGGCGTGATCCACGCGATCGGCGTGCTCTGCGGCATCGTCGCCGCGACCGTGTTGGTGGTGCTGACGGTGCTCTATGCCGACCCAACCGACATCGTCGGGGTCTCGATCTACGTCGCCGGCCTGCTCTCGATGCTGGTGTTGTCGGCGACCTATAATCTGTGGCCGATCTCGCCGGCCAAATGGCTGTTGCGGCGATTCGACCATTCGGCGATCTACCTCCTGATCGCGGCGACCTACACGCCGTTCATCCTGGAGGTGAAGGACAGCGGCTTCGCGCTGGTGTTGCTCACCGGTGTCTGGTGTGTGGCGATCCTTGGCATCGTGCTGAAACTTCTCTATCCCGGCCGGTTCGACCGCGTCGCGGTCGGCATCTATCTCGCCATGGGCTGGAGCGGCATCATGCTCTACGATTCCGTGGTCAAGGCGCTGCCCGCGCTGGTGCTGGGCTTCATCCTTGCGGGCGGACTGCTCTACAGCTTCGGCGTGATCTTCCATGCCTGGCGGCGGCTGCGCTTCCAGAATGCGATCTGGCACGGCTTTGTCTTGGCCGGGGCGGCGTGCCATTATACCGCGGTGCTCGACCTCGTGTTGAGCTGAGCGCTCCGCGAAGCGGAATAAGCCAAAACGGTATAAGACAAGAGGAGACGTCGCATGCAGGTGACCGGCAAGGTCGTGGTCGTCACGGGCGGCGCCAACGGCATCGGCAAGGCGCTGTGCGAGGCGTTTCACAAGGCTGGTGCGGCCAAGGTCGTCGTCGCCGACATGGACGCGGACAACGCAAGGACCGTCGCTGCCACGGTGGATGGCGCCGCGTTCAAATGCGATGTCGCGCAGGAAAAGGATATTTCCCACGTCATCGAGGAGACCGAGCGGCAGTTCGGCCCGATCGAATTATTCTGCTCCAATGCCGGCATCGGCGGCGGTTTCGATCCGATGTCGGTCAATGCCGGCGGCGCCTCGGATGAGCCGTGGCAGCGCAGCTGGGCTATTCACGTCATGGCGCACGTCTATGCGGCGCGGCACCTGATCCCGCGCATGAAGGCGCGAGGCGGCGGCTATTTCCTCAACACGATCTCGGCAGCGGGCCTGCTGTCGCAGGTCGGCAGCCCGGCTTATTCCACCACCAAGCACGCCGCGGTCGGCTTTGCCGAAAATCTCGCGATCTCGCACAAGGCGCACAACATCCGCGTCTCGATCCTCTGCCCGCAGGGCGTCGACACCAACATGCTGCGTTCGATCCCCAAGGGCCCACAATCCGGCGACGGCGACCTCACGCCCGAGCAGGTCGCCGAGGACGTGCTCGCGGGCCTCGAGCAGGAGACGTTCTTGATCCTGCCGCACCCGCAGGTGCTCGGCTACATGCGCAAGAAGACCGAGAATTACGACCGCTGGATCGGCGGCATGGCCAAGATCCAGGCCAGGATGCGGGAAGATTTCGGGACGTAGGGAAGGCGGGCCCACAATTTCGGAGTCGTCCTGGCGAAAGCCAGGACCCAT
>NZ_JBVVPQ010000104.1:0-19746 GCF_055811695.1 Bradyrhizobium sp. MI1.3
ACCGGCGGAAACAACCTTCAACCGAAATCATAATCCCGATGGTGGGGGGCAGTTCTTCATGACGCAAAGGGGGCAGTCCCGGATGGCGTTTGACAAACCTGTGGCATAATCATTGCAGAGTTGAACAGGAGTGGGATTTCAGTGCCCAGTCTGAGACAAGAGCGCCGCCGGGGGGACTGGCATTTCGAGCCCGGCAGCGCTCTCCCTTACTGTTCTGGCTCGCCTGCGGAGGGCCCCGCCCAAGCTTTGCGGCTGGAGCGGGCCGAATGGCAAATCAGGGCTATTTGGCCGCCTGCAGAACCGCCGCCGACCGTCTGGCGGCTACCTCCGCACGCTGATCATCCGATAGCTCCTCCGCATGCGCAGAACAAACACCCGCCTCGGGGCGCTTCCGCCTTCGTCCACAGGCCTGCATATTTTTCCCAAGTTGTGGCATTTTACGCGCGCAACCTATTGATTTCGCGCATTGGTTGAGGTTCAGTGCGCCCTGTTGTTTTTAGCCGGGGGGCTTTTCACATGCGTAGATTTGGCGTCGCGGCGCTTTGCGTCGCGCTGGGCGGCTGCGGACTTGCCGCGCGCCGAAGCGTGAGCAGCAACAAGCAGCAGCTGCTGCGGCCATGCAGCAGGCCTTTGAAAACTGCAAGGTGCAATTCCCCGAAGGCACCAAAAACATGATCGAGAAGAACAAGTGCAACGCCACCGCCGCGCTGGCGATCAGGCCTTTCACGACCTACACCGACTTGTTCGATAAATACTGCGCCACGCGAGCTGTCATAGCCGAACGCGTGCAGGCGGGAAAAATGACGGTGGCCGAAGCTAACCAAGAGGCGACCCAAGCTCAGTCAGACATCGCAGCAGAGGAGCAGCGCCGCAATCTCGCAAATCGATCGGTAGGTGCTCAAGAGTCGGCCTGCGCGTTGGCTTTGCTGAAGACTCTCCTGACGGGACCACGCTACTTCCGCTGATTAGCGGTCCGGTCTCTCGCTTCAACGCGGATGGGAAATGGCAACCGGACAAGAACAAAACCGAAGGAGTCTCGATACATTCGGACAGTTCGCTGGAAGTGGAAACAGTGGTCAGGAAGGGGACAAAGCAAAGAGAAGGAAGATTTCAGGGATATTCACCAAGAGTGTTATCCGCGCATCGTCACGCCCCCACCTTCTGTAGAGGTCACGGTCAGACGCTACGATTCTCGTGTCCTCATCGTTTCTCCGACTGTTAATGTCGACGACGCAGAAGACCTAAAACACGTCATCAATTTATTTCTTGAGCTGATCGGTTACTGCGAAATCACAGCGACCGACCTGAAGTCGCTCGTTCCCCCACACATAAAACAGATCAACTGGAATCTCTTGCCTCCAGGCGAGTACCCATGGAGTAGAATGAAGAGCCACCTTACCTTCGCGTCGCGCAGGGCATCTGAAGGTGTGGCGGCTGTCATTCAGGATCGCCAGGAAACCTTAGGCCCTTGGACCGAACACCATATACGTCGGAGTCAATGGATTTAGCGATGCATTGCATACGAATTCAAAACACAAGATCTAGTGGTCCTCGAAAGCATCCGTCGCGACAACGCGATTTACGTATTCGGACATGATTGGGAGGCGGCTTCTCGGCTGTCGAAGAAGCAAATTTTGGATGCGTCTCTCCAAACGGCGCGCATCGTGCATTCGACTGGCTGGAAGGAAACACTTAGGGCTCTCGTGGCATAAGCAATGCTAGAAACGCCACGCTTAACCAGGGCAACAGGCCCGGCCGATATGGCGCAACATGACCGAAATCCCGCGGTGATTAGAAAATTCAAACAGGCCTTCAAGCGTCGGCAACAGAGGTTAGCAGGCCATGCAGTACGCGAAGTTCGCGTTTAAGGTACTTGTGATCTGCCTATTAGTGACGATCGTGGGTGGCTATTTTTATCTGGTATATTCGGGGGAGCTGCCACGACCTGACATCAAGGCATTAGGCGAGCAGATCGCGCCTTCTCTCGCCTCCGGCGGGTCCTCCATCGGGATATTGGCGATCGGTTTGTCCTTCCTTTTGACCGCGATCGCGCCGTTAATCTACGCAGCCAGATCTGGAGACGTCTTCACGGTAGTGGTCAGCGTCGTTTCACTTGTCGTCTGCTTCGCCATCCTAGCGTCCAGCAGGACGGTGATCGACATGGTTTTGGCAGCGATCGTGTATTTTACCAGCGCTCTGATTTCTGTGGTCATGTATTCGTCCAGCTGCGTCGCTGCGGCCGTCGAGAAGAGATTTCAGCTGCCGGATGGCGGGACGTGATGGTGGCCCAGTTGAGAGAGATTGGACCAATAGCCCCGCCGAGACCTCCGCTCACAGCGGGGGCTCGGTTTATTCGCGGCTTCCAGCGCGTGGGTCTTGCCCTTGCTGGGCTCATTGGAATAGCAGGCATCGTGACGACCATTGTCATCGCTCTGGACCAACAATCCTCGGCTGAGCGCAGGTACACGCAAGCAAAGTGCGTCTACGACTAGCTAACCACCGGCCAGCCTGTCAAAATGCTGGAATACAGCAAGGGAAAGATCGACTACGACGGATCTGGATGCTACCGGGCCGGGGTATCGCATGGTCGATTCGAGATTGTTGGTGTGCAGCGGCATCATACCCTCCCGCTTCGGGCCGCACGCGTATATGAGCGCGCAAGGAAAGGCGCAGCCCAATTCTGACTCTCCCTTGCGCCGTTGGCCTCAGCGTCGCGCGGCACAATGCATTGCGCGACGCCGTAGCGATTACTTACGCTCCGCGTCAGCCTCCTGCTCAAGCCGCAAAATATGTGCGCGCAGCGTGTCAAACCGCTCCTCGGCAACGTCGCTGAATAGCGGGTCATTGTGACTCGTCGCGGCTGAAGCGATCTCAGTCCAATCTTGAGGCTCGAGAACCTTAACTGCCACGGGAAAAAAATCGCGATCTTCCATCCTCATGTGACGGCGCTCTATGATCATGGCAGAGCTCCATAAACGGGTCTCAATATAGTCTTTGGTCGAGTGTCAGCATTTGCGACAGATCAATCCGAGACAATACGATTTTCAGATCGCGGACCATGCTCGCGATTGCCCTAGCCGCAATTTAGACCCATATTCTGAATTGCAGATGCGTGTAAAACGGGAAAGCCGCGGTGAGCAAGCACGGATCGTGGCTGAAAAGTGCCATTCCCCTCCCCCTTGCAACGTCGCTAACCCGCATGGACCTTCGCGGCGCCATGCGCCGTTGCGGACGCGCGTGGGATGATTCCACCGGTAAGCTGACGCACAAGTAATACAAAATTATGTGGCACATCTTTCGCTTGGAGATGCTCGACAAATGCCGATGTCTCCAAGGACCCGGATGGGGGCGAATGACGGTAGCCTCAGTGTCGGCCAGAAGACGGCCATAGCAAAGGCTCCCGGAACCTGAGTTCTTGTTCAGGTTTCCTGGTGTTGATGAGGTTCACCACCGATGCCCTACCAGCACCTCGCCCGTGTTGTGATGCGCCTCCGACTTCTTCATGGCATCCCGCTTACTCAAACATGGCGTCGATCTTGGCCAACATCGAGTAAAGGCTTTCAGCCGAGGCCTACCCGTAAGCGAGAAGGCGCCCGGCCGCCCGGCGAGGACCCGCCGGCAAGCCGCCGCGTCGAAGGTCGGCTCCGAAGCAGGATGAACCGCTCGAGGCGCAGGTTTACTCTACGCTGCTCCGACTGAACATTTCCGCCTCCAGAACCGGAGCTGAACGATCACGCGGCACCTGATACGATCCAAGCGCAGGGCAGAACGTCCGGTGTGGAAAGAAAAGGAACCAGATGCGCGCACTTATAATCGCAGGCCTGGCGTTCGCCTCACTGGGCGCAGCCAGGGCCGATGACACTACGGCGGACAAGACAAAGCAAAAGACAATTGCAGCTACATGCTGATGGATGGCCAGTTGGTCGATCTACCGGTTGGCGCGAACGTTTGCGTCCGCTCACCTGCGCCATATACCAACCAATACGCCCTGCTTCACTGTTATGCGCCCCTTCAAGAGGTCGACCTCGTAAAGCGCGGTGATTTCCGGTGTAGTGAAAAGTACCAAGATCGCGAGTGAAAAAAATAGAGGGGCGTGAACCCGAGCTGTTCGCTCTGGTCCGAGTCACGGCTCGACGAAAAAGCCCTAGCGCTGCTTGGATGCGCTAGGGCCCATTCTGTACCGGCCCACTCGCAGTTAAGACCGGTGCGCGTACCATGGCCCATAAACGTTTCAGAGTGGTTAGTTGGAGGCTTCCGCTGTTCTAAAATAGTTCGGCCAGTTGCAGAAACTCGCAGGCGGCGCAAACAATCATTCCCCACAGCGCAAAGTTTATCTGCAGAGCTGCAACCATGCTTCCCTCCTTGTCGGCCGTGCTTGGTGCTACGGTTGATGGTGGACTTGCATTTTCACCATTTCCCCGAATTTACACCGATTCCAACGTCTCAACCGCCCGCAAGAATACTGGGTGGGACTCTCGATGAAACACGGCAGAACGTCGGGCTATGCGTCCGCCCTCTTCCGCATCAGGGCAAGACGTGGCGCAGGCGCAACAGCCTCCCATGTTCCGCTTCGGAACACATGTTTTGGACTCAACCCGCAAACCAGGTTCTGCAATCATCGCCAACAGCCGGGGCTGGAAGTGTCCATTACGTAAGCACTCAATTTTCCCGGGACAATAAAGGCCGCAGGAGATGAGCTGATCCTGCGGTCTTTTTCATCTCAGCGGCGGATGTGGCAATCTCAGGAGCGGAGGGCGCGGAGAGTGTTGCGTGCTTGAAAGGAAAAGCTCCCCGAGCAACTTGGAGCTACCAAAGACGCCGATCAGCGAGGCGATATCGATCAGCTTGGCCGATGTTTCGCCTTGGAGTTCTCCCAGGCGACCTTGAAGCGGCGCGCTTGGCTTCATCGAGCGAGCCAGCTTCCCCGAACGGCGGACCGGGAAACGTCACGATGGAGGCCAGTGCGGTAGCGCACGACGTCCTTATTCGCCCCGTACAGAAGAGCTGGCGAATGCATTTGAGGAAGCCGATCGCCTTCCCAAAGCTGCACGTCGTGCTCGCCATACATTTGCTAGGCTCGACGTCTCGCCGCTTGCTCGTCAATACAGTCAAGCTTTGCTGCGCAGATCACTTGCCGCAGTCCACCACGAACACTTTGTACCCGCATGATGGCAGTCCCATCCAAAAAGGGGATCGTCAGGTTAATCGAATGTCCGTCTAAGGCAGCGCCGAACTGAGTGCAGGCGCGCGGAACCTTTGTACGTGTGGCAATTCGGCTATAACGGCGTGAACTCATCGATCGCGGGGCTGCGTCAACTAACCCGCTCAGTGTACGCGCATCGGTGGCGTAGCTTTACCGTCTGCCGAACCGTGCGGTTCGAGCTTAAAATCGAAAAGCCCCCCAGCGTCATCAGCAGCACACCTAACGAGGTTACCGTCCAGCTGCGCGGCTCGTCGCGCACCTCTTCATTGTGCGCGGCCATCGGGATAGCTGGAGGTGAGTCGGCTCGCGCGGCCGCGGCAAGCTTCTCCACGTCAACTTGGGGCGGCACGGAGTGCTCGGGCGTGAGCTGGGTGATAGGAAGATCCGCGGCGGGTCGCGCCGGCATGGGGGCCGGCGTGCCCGCATCGAAAACAGAAGCGGCATCGGCCACCTTGAGTTCGTGTGCCGGCGGCGTCTGCTGAGCCCCCTCGGCCGCCGATGAGCTTGGCAACTCCGCGCGCGCATCGATCACGGGTCTCGCCCTTTGCTGCTCGGCCTCGTTCTCGACGGAGCTGGCGGCGCGGTTGGCCACACGACCATGAGCCGGTTGTCGCACTGTCGCGGTGCCTTCGGCTAGGAACCAGCATTTGCGGTGGCCGTCCCGCCGATAGACCCAGTGCTGACGTGGGCCATGCGAGTTGCCGGGCCGCGGCAGGCATTCCGGCTGCACCGATGAGGTTGCAGCGGGCTCGCGCGGAGCAATATTGAACAAGTTAGTAAAAGGGTCGGAGCACGCTGGTGTCGCCGGAAGACCTCCGACAAGGACTAAACCGGCGAAGTAAAATCGCAAATGACGGGACATCGAAAACTCCCGGTGCTGCGCCCCCTACTCGGCACGAGCCTTCGCGGCGACATGGGCTCCGATGCGGCTTAAATCTGGCAACGTGATGGATTAATTGTGCTCCTGGCCATCCGCGTTAACAGGCCATCCAACACTCTTCGGTTGCAAAACGGGGCAGCGCGTTCAATTAAGTCGAGCCACATGCGTTACGTGGGGCGTCGATCCCGCTCGCGATCCGCGACGCGGCCGCCCGGTTGATCACTCGCTGCAGTGTTTGCGCTCACCTTCGCAATGGCAATGTGGAAGCGCAACTGGTCGAGCGGTAGGTTGTGGATAATACGATGCCGGTGTGCGGGCCGGGGTGAGGATTCGCCTGGCACCAAATTAAATGCTCCGTCACGATATTACCGCCATCGCGCCTTTCTCCCGTTTACCTCCTCATTTAAATGTGGATTGTACGACGACTATATAACTGATGGCTTGTCTGCTCCTTCATTCCCGACTTGTCTGCCTGGGCCTTCCCCCAAGAGTTGGATCGAGCGATGAACACCGAGCATTTCAATTCGCTTTCCCTTGACGAACTTTGGATACTTCACCAACAGGTCGCCGCCACCCTCAGTCAGAAAATTTTGGTGCAAAAAGCACGGTTGGAGGAGCGGCTCCACAAAATTGGACTGGCCGAGAAAGCTGTACGGTTCGATCGTAAGCGCCGTCCATACCCGCCCGTTCGCCCCAAATATGGCAACCCAAAGAACCCGGCGGAGACATGGTCCGGCCGCGGCAGACTGCCTCGATGGCTGCGGCCGCAGCTTCGAGGTGGCCGGAAGTTGGACGATTTCCTAATCGACCAGGCTTCGGTTCAAAAGCGGCAGACAAATTGAGCGCCGCGATCACATTGGGAAGAAGGCCCACTGCAATGATTACGACGGATGTCCAAGATCAGGCCATAGCCGCGAAGATGACCGGATAATTGACTTCGAGAGGCAATCGGCCAGACTGCACGTCAATAGCGAGCAAAGCAGATTGCACCGCATCGCTGGTGCCGGACACATGATCCATCAGTCCGCGACCGCCGAGGTGATGGCAGCGTCGACGAGGCCGCTGCATTCATGAATAGCGATCAGCCAAAGAATGCCGCCCCCGGGCGATCCATAGCAGACTAAGCAAAGCCGCGCGGCGACGGAGCTTACGGGCCACCGGCAGCCACTCTTCTGCAACTGGCCTCCCGTCCCCGCCAGGCAGCTTCGGAGACTCGATCGTGTCCAATCTCTACTCCATGAAGAGAAACGTGCACGCGACCCGTCGCCTGTTCGCCCCGCTCAACAGCAGCGTTGGCAACTTGCCCAGGATGCCGGGCATCTTCCCGGACTGCCCCGCCCCCTCGTCCGCAATGTGCCTGCGGCGGTGGCTCACAAGGGGAAGCGGGATTGGGTCAGCGACGATCTGGACGTACGCGGAGGGGTACGACTTTATCCATGTCGCTGTGACCGGAGCGCCGGCTTTGCAGCTGCACCACCTGCTCGAGTTCGAGAGCCTCTATGGCGAGCTCATCTGCCAAGCGTTCGAAAAGTGCGCGCTTTTGCGGGTCGCTCGATCGCCTGCTCATAAGGGCCAAATCCGCGGCATCGGCACGGAGTTTGTCCAATTTTTCCCTTAGGTCCGCCATGGTATCGGCCCCGTCCTAGACCCACCTCGCCATGCGTCACGGGATGCAGGTCAGCGGCGGAACACGCTATGGGTTCTTCGTTAATTGATTGTTAGGCCGATATTCGTGAGGGCCGAGATGTGTGAACCAGCGCCCGCTGGCCTTGCCGAACGCGTCTGCGGCTATCCGATCAATGCTTCAGTGCGCACACGTGGTCACGAGCAGCATGGTCCGGCTGCATTGCCAATCGGACCCCAACATTGGTTCATGGACTCCACGAGGAGTACCGACGGCCATAGTAGTACCAGCCGCCACCAGAACAGCGGCGGTCAGCGCGAGCATTCGACAGGTTGCCAAGTTCCACTTCATTGCGCTTCCCTCCAGTGGAAGCACGCACGCTAGGCTCAGGAATACCTCCCGCTTGTGAACTACTTCACACGGCCTTTCCTAACAGTCATCACAGTCGCGTACAGCAAGCACGCTGCGTCAACCGGCGGCCCTCGAGGCGCTAGGCTCCCGAGGCGCAGTCATACGTGATGCTGCAGTCCCCAGAAGGCGATCAGCAGAAGGGCTGCGGCCCCAATTTCCAGCAATAGGAGAATGGCTTCCAGCATGACGAATCAAGCCCCGCCCAAGGGAATCATACACATGGGTGAAACTTAGTCATCGTGGACTGGCCTGCCCCGGGCCCGATCTGATCAAAGAAAAACCCGCCGGCCTAGGTCCGCCGGGCTCTCAATTCCCATTCCTATCCCAGTGCTCGTCACCAGTCCGCGATAGGACCTGTTCTAGCGCTGGGCGATTGACGGTGTGTTACTTGCGCATCGCGCACCACCGGGCAAACCTGAGCCGCTGGAGCGCCTATACGGCACGGATCAGGCGCATTCCGACTTCAGGTGGTGCCCGGGAAGCTCCTGCCTCCTCAGGCCACCTGCCCTTCGTTGAGGATGGGACGGACCAGTCTGCTGCGTTTTTCAGGTAGGCCGCGGCGAGGCATCCAGCGCCAACTCGCGCTATGTGTTCGCCGCCAACGAGACACCACGTCGCAGTCAACGTCTTCGATAGATCACGCCTTCGGACTGTCCCATACTCCAGGCGATTCCGACCATGATTTGGATCAAACAGAGCGAGAGCTTCAATTGGTTGAACTCTCTTATGAGCAAGAGCAGCTGTAGCGATCGAGCTCGAGCTGGCATTGGCAGATTTAACTCGTAGCAAGTCGCCGTAGAAATTCATGCCGACTCCCAGGCAGTCAACTGAAATCTGTCCCATTCCAACTACTTGCCGTGGAGAGTCTAGAGGAGTGGATATCCTCTGGCTTTCTATGATTGAACTTCAAAAGCCTTAACGGCGGCGAGCTTCCCCAATCTGCCGGTTGAGCGGTCGACCAATTCGGGCTCCTGATCAACATGGAGACTGCGGAGCGCTCGACATCACCGTGCCACCCTCGTCGCTCACCATGGGATCTCCTCATGAGCGATGTAGGGACAGAAACGACAGCCACAGCCGTCGGACGGAACACTTACCATGCTTCAAGAGGTATTTAGGTGCGACGAATTGCGAGGCTGTTCACATATACAGGCCAGACAGCATGCTATTGTCGGTGCGATAAGACCGAACTGCTTTGAATGGATATTCGAATGCGATGAAGTAGCCGAACCAAGGTTTGGCTCTGACATGCTGAATCTTTCGTACACACCAGGGTCCGGCCATGGAAATCAAGACTTGGCTGAGAAGGCTAGGGCTGGGACAGCATGAGTCCCTATTCATCGCGAATGCCATCGATTGCGATGTGTTGCCGCAATTGACAGAAGGCGACTTCGAAAAGATCGGCATCCCACTTGGCGACCGCAAGCGCCTGATGAATGCGATCAGTGCGCTTCCCTCCAGCCCTCCCTCGGCTGATGCGAATACTGCAGTTGCGCAGTACGCGGAACGCCGCCACCTCACGGTGATGATCTGTGACTTAGTCGGTTCGACCGCTTTGACGGCACGGCTTGATCCGGAAGATATGGGCGCCGTCATAGATGCCTATCACGCTGCTTGTGCTCGCATCACGCGCTCCTATGACGGCTTTCTCGCCGACTTTCGCGGAGACGGCATCCTTGCGTATTTCGGCTATCCCATTGCGCACGAGGACGATCCCGAACGAACGGTGCGAGCTGCACTGGATATCATTGCTGCCGTCGCACGGCTCGAAACCCGCGCAGGAGAACCTCTCGCCGTGCGTATCGGCATCGCCACCGGCATGGTGGTAGTCGGCGACCTGGGTGGCGAGGGTAAGCTTCGGGAGCATTCCGTCGTTGGGGGCGCTCCTAATATCGCGGCTCGCGTGCAAGCCTTGGTAGAGCCGAATACAGTGGTCGTCGCTGATTCGACGCGCCGTCTCCTTGGCGATATCTTTAATCTTCGCGATCTTGGGGCCCACCAGCTCAAGGGCATCAGCGCGCCCGTCTGCGCGTGGGCCGTTCAGGGCCTCTCCGCTTCCGAGAGCCGCTTTGAAGCGGTGCGTCCGGCAGAGCGCGCCCATCTCATCGGCCGCGATTCCGAGTTGGAGTTCCTGTTGGAACGTCAGCGTTTGGCTCGCACCGGCGAAGGCCAGATTGTTCTCCTCTCCGGCGAGCCGGGTATCGGGAAATCGCGCCTAGCAGCCGCTCTGGCTGAGCGTGCAGCTAAGCATCAACCACAGATGCAATTTCGTTATCAGTGCTCGCCTTATCACGCCAACAGCGCACTTCATCCCGTGGTCGAGCAGTTGGAAAGGAGCGCCGGGTTTAAGGCGGACGATTCGGCCGAGATGCGGCTTGACAAGCTGGAGGCGCTGCTCGCGCTGAGAGCGACGCAAGTTCAGACGGTGGTACCCCTTTTTGCCGCGCTGCTATCGATTCCGTGCGAGGATCGTTATCCGAAACTGCAGCTAAGCCCCGCCCAGCAGCGTCGCCGAACGCTTGCCGCGCTCCTCGATCAATTCGAGAGCCGTTCGCGCAAACAGCCGATCTTCTTGCTCCTCGAAGATGTTCAGTGGGCCGACGACACCACCCTCGAATTGCTCGACCTCGTCGTAGAGCGAGCCCGACAGTTGCCTATTCTTGCGCTGGTTACCTTTCGACCAGAGTTCGAGCCTCCCTGGACTGGTCTTGCAAATGTCGGAAGCCTGATCCTCGGACGGCTCAACCCAGATGATGTCAAAGGTGTGGCCACGCAGGTGGCTAACGGTCGCGCGCTTCCGATCGACGTGATGAAGGAGATCGTCACAAAGACTGACGGAAACCCGCTCTTTGTGGAGGAACTCACAAAGGCTGTCATCGAAGCAGGCATCCTGGTTGAATATCAGGATCGCTATCAGCTCAGGGGGCCGTTACCGCCTTTCGCCATCCCGGAAACCCTCCATGACTCCCTGATGGCGCGGCTCGACCGCCTGCACTCGGTGAAGGAGATCGCCCAGATCGGCGCCACCATCGGTCGCGAATTCTCCTATTCCTTGATGCTGGCTGTGGTAGCTCGAGAGGACCCATGGTTGCAGCATTCCCTCGCCGAACTCGAGGAGGCCGGACTTATTTTCCGCCAAGGTGAGCTGCCGGATGCAATGTACAGCTTCAAGCACGCATTGGTCAGGGATGCGGCTTACCAAAGCCTGCTGAAGAGACGGCGACGGCAACTTCATGCTCAGATAGCGCGCGCCCTAGAGAACGGATTCAAGGATGCCGTCGTGAACGACCCTGAAATCCTTGCGCACCATTTCACCGAAGCCGGCATGCTCGAGCAAGCGACGGACTATTGGCTCAAGGCTGGAAAGCGCGCGCTCGGCCGCTCTTCCAATGCCGAGGCCGTAAAACATCTCACGCGAGGAATGGAGCTAACCCAGCAACTGCCGAGCTCGCCACAACGGGACCGCAAAGAATTAGATTTTTATCTGGCCCTTGGGCCTGCAGTTGCCGCGACTGAGGGTGATGCCGCGCCTGAAACGTCGCGGGTCTTCTCACGGGCTCGCGCGCTGCTTGGCGAAAGCGCCAGCCTAGAAGAACGGATGACGATCCTGTGGGGCAACTACCTAGCCCACTTCATGCGCGCGGAGTATGGCTCAGCGCTGGAGGACGCCCGGCACTGCCTCGCGTTGGCCACAGAGTATGAGCATCCCGGCGTGTCCGTCCTAGCCACACGGTTCATTGGGCAGTCGTTGCATTTCACGGGTGCCTTCGCCGATGCACGCCAACACCTCGATCGCGCCCTCGCACTATGCGCAACCAATCCAGCCACGATCTCGACCTATCGCCGCTTCGGAGTCGATGACGCGGTGAATAGCCTGGCGTGGCTCTCGACGACGCTATTGGTCCTTGGCTATCCTAAACAGTCTACAACAATCGTCGAGCGCACAGAGACTCTTGCCCGAACGAGAGAACAAAGCTTTACGACAGCCCTGGCTCTGGGGAACATAGCCGTTTTGGGCACAATCGGCGGCGACGCAAAGCGCGCCTTGGCTCACGCCGATGAGGCGATATCGCTCAGCATCGAGCATGAATTTGCGGCAATCGAACGAAGAGCACGTTTTTTCCGTGGAGCACTGTTAGCCCAAGCAGGAGACCTTCAAGTCGGGATTGAACTGATGCGCAGCGCCTTGGCGGCAACTTACCGCAACTCTGAGCGATGCCGCCGCACTGTGTACTTGGGCCATCTCGCCTTCGCCCATGCCCAGCTCGGAGAACCTGAAGTCGGACTCCGTCTGCTGGACGAAGGCGTTCAGCTGGCCGAAGCAACAGGTGAGAGGTTCTTTGAGGCCGAGCTGTACCGTCTTAGGGGCAGCATCAACCTAATACTCGGGAGGCGTGACCAGGCAGAGGTCGAACTGAAGCGAGCAGTGGCCATTGCGCGGCAACAGCAAGCCCGCTGGTGGGAGTTGCGTGCCTCGATCTGCCTCGCGCGGCATTGGTGTAACGAAGGCAGATATTTCGAAGCTACATCCCTCGCAAAACCAATATACTCTTGGTTTACCGACGGTCGGGATATGCCCGATCTGGAAGATGCCAGGAATCTCGTGGACGAATTAAGCTCAATTTCAGCACCGAAAGAGAAGCCAGATCACGGCAAATGCTAGCCAACGCCGCCCAACATCATGGCCGGCGCAAATTGATTAGCGCCCGATCAACGCCTGCCCTTCGACTGCTTTCGAGACTTCCGACCCGTTCGTTCAAGCTTGCTAAGGGCGCTCTCGACATCCTTGATCGCCTTTTTGAGCTGATCCTCACGCTTCCCGAGAATGGTTTTGAGTTCTCTCCGCTGCTTGGCGGTCAATGTAGTAAAATCGATCACTTTCGTAAATGCGATGAAGGCCATTGCTAACCTCACGATGATGGTGGTCGTCAGGCGGTGATCACTACGTGCAAGGCAACAAACTACAATATTCTCCAATACGACCTTTAGTCAAACGGCATTTCCACAATACTCAATTGGCTTTCTGTCCACCGAGCATCCGTCGAGCGTAGAATAGATCGTCGCGTCGCACCTCGCGAGCATAAAGTCGCTATGTCACCTCCCCTTTTTCTTCTTGAGCTGCGTCGTTCGCGGCGGGCGCTTCGTTGGGGCAGGTCGGGCGGACTTTGCAGCCGGAGATTCGTGCTGTGGCGTTGATCGTAGCAACAAGCCACGCAGCGTGGCAAACTGGTGCTGATCCAGCTGATTGGCGAAGCTGTCGAAATTCGCAGCGTCACTGCCAAGCTGGCTCAGCCAAACAAACGCATTGTCCAAGGTCCGCAGCTCAGGCGTCTGATATGACAGCAGATCGCGGTAATAATTGGCCGAGTCGTCGCAAAACAGATCACGCGCGATTCCGTTTACCAGCCGCCGCACTCCATACTTTATACCCGTGATGGCCGCTCCTGATATGCCGTGGCTCAGAAACGCTCCGAACGTGAAGTTGTGTATTCCTCTAAGGAACGGAGCGGCGCCGCGGTGCCGCTCCGTGAATTCAAAGGTGTCACCCAAATAGGGATAGCGTGCGAGTGACTCGCTTTCCTCGCCCGATGGAGGCGTGAAGCGGTCGCGCCAAAGGGCTATTTGTTCAAAAAATAGGGCGAGCTCGGGACGCGCTGAGAGATCCGGTTCGACACCGCTCGCAAAAATCATGAAGTCGAATTCGAATCTGCGATTCCTGCTTCGAACCCTTGCAGTACCGCAAGCTTCGTCGATGGAAGTCCATGCGCAGTCGGGGTGCCAGGCGAAATTCTCAAACTCGCGGCATCGCCAATAAGCGTCTTGTGTGGGGGGGACCGGAAGCTCGTCAAGAATGTGGCGCATGAACCGCCAGCGGTCCAGGTCCGACAGCTCACCGAAGTGGCCCAACATACCGGCAAAATTCATCCAAGTGAGTGGGTTGACCCGCGGCATCTCCGAACGGCGGAAGCAAAGGTCTACTCGCGCCGCGCCCGCCTCAAGCGCGAGAGCTGCGTTGTCAAAGGCCGATGCCCCGGCACCAAGGACGCCAATGCGTTTTCCCGTAAGCTTGCGAAAATCGATATCATCGGCCGAATGTGCATAAAGATCTTCCGACAAATCAGCGACCAGAAACTTAGGAGCGGCCCACCTGCCACTTCCCTCAAAGCCTGTCGCAAGAATGATCTTTCTTGCATATACCCGCTCAATCCCTTCGGAACGACGAAGATGGGCAAGGAAGATACCATCCGCCGGTTCAATCAAGATTAGTTCGACCTCGTTCTCAACCGGGAGATCCAGAACGTCTCGGTACCAATCCAGATAAGAACGCCATACCTCCTGAGGGAGGGTATCTATGCGACCCCATGCTCGCCGCCCAAATTTTTCCTCGTACCAGGCCCGTACCGTTAGACTCGGGACGCCGAAATCAATTCCAGTCACCTCCTTCGGCGTGCGCAACCGTTCCATCCGAGCGAAACTGCGCCAAGGTCCTTCGAAACCGCGTGGGCGGCGATCGATGATCCTGAAGTTTGTTATGCGCTCAAGCCTCAAACCGAACGCGATTCCCAGTCCGCTCTGTCCAGCGCCGACAATCAGCACGTCCAGAACCGGTACTCCGTCTACAAATCGCGGGACTGTCCACTCCCGAGCCGGATAGTCCAAATAAGTCAGCTCGCGTCGAACGCGCTTCGTGAGTTGGGACACGCTCATGGGACGTTCCTGCCGATGCGCTCTTGTAGACGTGATGTTTGCATGCTTGCAGTTCGGCTTAGTTCTGTCCCTTTATAACAGGTCCGAGTGCAGAAAATCGACCGCCCGACTGCCATTGGGTTTTGCACGCACCGATTTTGGCCCGCTACACAGCGGACTACTTCTTCTGCGGTCACTCAATGCTGGTCCACGTGACATCGAGCCATCATTTGCCTCCGATCGTGAGACACGCAACATCGACATTCACCGCGCGTATCCGTGACGATCCGATCGTTAACGGACCGAAAGACTCAGGCTAGCTCGCCAGCAGGTAGCCCCCGAGCGGCGAGCTTAGTTGCGGTCCTGACGAGGTCCCTGCCCGCCAATCGACATAGTGCCGAATTGCACGGGTCCATTCATAGCTCGTCACCGTAGCTTTTTGCGCGAGCTCCGCCCGGATCGTCAAAACTTGCAATGAGTTCAACGTTTTGGCTAGCGTTGAGCTCCGGGAACGGACATCATCGGCGCCGGTCAGGATGTCCAAGATGGGCCCAGAAGCCGAAGTGCATGGAAATAAGACCGCCTCCGATCAGCCTTGAGTGAGACGTGGAATATTCCTGCATAGGCTCGAGCAGAATTCATCTGCTAAGCGCGACATCCTTGAAAGAGGCGACTAGCGCCCTCTCCAGCTTTCCCCTGATGCCGCAGAGAATCTCGTACGCCGCCGCGCGTGGCATTGTCGGTTTGTACGGCCGGTGTTCGATCAGCGCCGCAAAGATATCCGAAATGGTCAGAATGCGCACGATGTCGGTGATGTTCTCGGCGCAGAGGCCGTCAGGATAGCCGCTGCCATCGAGATATTCGTGATGATGCCGGACCGCATCGAGGACTTCGGGTGAGATGTCCACGTGCCCTTTCAGCACATCGTAACCCACCGCCGGGTGGGTTTCGACCAACGTTCGCTCCTCGTCGTCGAGGCGTCCTGGCTTGTCCAGGATCGCCAAGGGCACCCTCGCCTTTCCTATGTCGTGGAACATGGCAGCAGTGGAGAGCCGTTCAAGGTCACTTTTACGGAAACCGAGGCTGAGGCCGAAATCGACCGCGACGCCGGTCACGAGCAGGCAGTGCTGGAACGTTCCCTCGTGATGGCGCCGCACCGTGGCCAGCCATTCGGATAGCCCATGCTCGGAAATCCGGTTGGTGATCTTGCGTCCGGCCTCTTTGGGACCGGCGACGTCGACCCGCTCCCCGAGGGTGATGGAGGTGAACATCGACGCAATCGCGGTTGCTGCGGCCTCAACCGCATTGTCAGGCTGCGAGATGCCGCTCGTCGACCCAGTCTCTCCGCCGGCTGGATCGGCCAAAGCGGCCAGGAGCTTGGCCGGCTCGATCTTGCCAGACAACACCAACGTTGCGCCGAGCGCATAAGCTTGCGAGATGCAAACGTGCGAGGTTTGCTCGACGAGGAAGATGCGCTTCTTTGCTATGGCGAACCGGGCAGCTCTCTTTTTCAGCGCGGCAATGTTTGCGACCGCCCGCAGGTCGGCACGGACGACGACCGCGGCAGCAGCGTGCGGAAGCTTTGCTTCTACATCGAGCCGCTCGCCGGCAACGGTGAACTGCCCTCCAAAAAGCGAGCAGAGCCCGAAGAGCTTCTCGGAAGTGTCGGCCAATACGTGCACGAGCATGACTGGTGCCTTCGTTCGTGGGGTGCCCGGCTGAATGGGCCTCGTCGGTGGTCCAAGGTCATTGGCTCACTTGGATAACACCGCTCGCTCAAGTTGGTTTGTGCGCGCCTCTGTCGCTCGCGGTCGTTTGGGCCTTCTTGCCGTTTGCTTGGACAAAGTGGACGCCAGCCGTGGTTCCGTCGATCCAGACCAGCTCGCAACGTCGATAGGCCAGTCCCGTCGACGACAGCAGCATGAAGAACTCCTTGGCCGAGAGAACATCGAGCGACCCTTCGACTTCGATCTTGGCGCCGGTGTTCGAGATATCGAGCAAGACGCAGCTTCGCCGCCAGGTGCCGTCGGAGCCCATCAGGTTCACGGGCTGTCTGTTGTCCATGCGCACCCGAGACGCCTTGCGACCGTCGAATTTCATTGGTTTCCTGCCGATCTTGCAGTGCGACCGTGGGCGCCCGCGGAGATTTCTCCCCAACGAACGGACCATTGGCTGGTCGAGAGATGAAGCGTTTCGAACAGCTCCTGAGCTCGTGCGCGCTCGCCTAGTGAAAGCCCCGCGCCGCGAGTGTTGAGGACGGCCAGCGTGGTCTGCCAATTCAAGCGCGATGCCCGGCACGCCATAACCGGGCCTTCGTAACCGGACTCTGCCATAACCTGCTCGATGGCCTCAATCGGTGCTCCCGACAGCACCGACAAGGCCGTGAACAGGTTCGCTGTCTCACGCCGGATCGCGAACCGATTGACAGTCGAGTCGTTCAGCTTTCCGCTCCGATTGAGCGATATAATCTCCGGCCTCGCAGCGGCGTACTCAGTGTCGCAAGGTCCCTTCGCTGTCGCTAATACTTGCGAGCAAGCGTTTGCGTTGGAAGCCTTAGGCGCCGGCCGTGGCGATGCCGACAGCAGCTCCCGAACCACCATGTCCGGGGTGTCTGGCCTCAGCGTCAGCGCTTTCGTGATCTCGTCGTCCTCCACAGCCCTACGGATCAAGTTGGCATAGGCCGCGCCCGAGAATTCAGCGCCCGGATTGCCGATGATGGCCAGACAAGTCTTGCTGCTGCCGCGCTGCAATATTGCCTCAGTCACTGGGCTTTCGATTCTGCGCCGGCCAGCAATGGCGAGACGGTGATCCTCGCTGCCGGACGTCGCGATCGCCACGAGATCGGCCGGCGACAGGGCGGGAGATTTCATAAGGATCGGGACTGCGACCGCCGGATCGTTGCACGAGGCGAGACGTCGCAGGGTCTTCATCGGAGCAGTACCCAGCTCGGCGAGCGTCGTGCTGAGCTCGGCGAGCGTCCCCGGCGCAATCCACGGTGCTAAGCGAATTAGAACGTCGTCAAGCAGGCCGACCTGCGGCTCTTGCAATCGGTGATTACCCTCAACGAGCAGCTCGGTGGTGCGCCAGAGCATGCGCGCACAACGTTCGGATGAGCTCCTCGCGATGGTGGCATCCAACTCAGTAATGAGATCGGCCGCAGAAACTGCCCTCATTGGCTGGCCCCAAATTCATTTTAATAATTCATTTTAATATCGCCACGTCAAATCAAACGTATTACGCGCGGAAGTTGTTAAGATTCCTTTATATGCCAAATCGTTACATACGAGAGGCTGTTATTATTCAACTGAACGGCGGTCATGACAAAACAAAGCCCGGCCGGAGATCGAGTCCCGGCCGGGCCTTGTTGAAGACTGAGCTGTTGGAGAAGGACGGCCCAGTGTCAATACAATGGACAGGCTCGCCCGCGCCTACCTTGATCTACGTCAAGGCACCCCTATCAGAAGGCGCGCTCGATTCCACCGCATGAAGAAGCCAGACCTGGCATTGTGCGCCACGGTCCAACGCAAGGAGCAAGCCATGATAAATCTGAAAGTTCTTGGCGCGTTCGTTATTGCGGCATCCGCCCTGTCCAGCTCTGCTGCACTGGCCCAGGCGGCTCTCTCCAATCCGGACGAATGCCAAGCTGAATTCGCCAACTGCACGGGTCTTGGAACCGGGACTACCCCCGTCTATCGATATCGGCGAACGGCGCATCGCCATCCGGTGGCGGCGGCTGCAACCGTCGGCGGCTGGAGCAATTCCTACGCCATGTCCGGCGGGATGGGGTACGGCGGCGGGATGGGGTACGGCCAGAACGGCTGGTACGGCAACTGGAGTTCGTATGCTACCCGCAACGGCATCACCTGCAGGCCCGGCACCAATTTCAAGGGTGCTGACGGTCTCCAGCATCTCTGCCAATAGGTGATCCGCTAGAGGCTAAATCAGGCGGGCCCAAGTGGCCGTGTGACTCTTGGCCCCAAACCCGACACGCATCCTGTCGGGTTTGGCGTCCTAGGGCAAAGCGGACGCTATTGAGTACACATGTTAAGCCGCAGCCTGCTCATCCCCGCCTATGGCCGCGTTCAGCGCAGCGACCGCCGCACGAACCTCCTTGCCCGCCATCCTTGCCGCATATTGGCCTGCAAAGCCGAGATCGCCTATCTCGCTTAAGGTGCTGTCGGACGACGACGCCATGTCGAGTATCGCGCACACCTTGTGGCGCAGCTGGCCGCGCAAGGTCTCGGTATCCAGCGCGCGAGCCAACTCCCCTTGGGCATCCGGCATCTCAGCATCCCAGCTCCCGGTGTCGGCCTTGTCGCTTGCCCGATGTCGAACCTCGCCGAACCGTTCTTCGGGGCCAACCCAGGCATGGCCGTCCCAGATCTTAACGAGCTTGTTGCCAATCCAGCGCGCCCGTTTGTTTTCGACCGCCCAAATCAGTTGCTTCGCGCTGACGTCCACCATCTCGCGGTCCATATTCGGAAGTACAGGCTGCTCGCCGCTCTCGCCTTCATCATCCCGCACCTCATTGTCGTTGGCGGCGATACGGGGCGGAGCGTTCAAGTCTCGCCAGAGCCGGAGGCCCACGAATGTGGCCTCATCACCCTGGCGCTTGCACCACGTGATGCAGCCAGCAACAGAAATTGCTTTTTCGAGCGAGCTAAGCCTGAAGTCTACCGTCCCAACTGGGCTGGTATCGATGACTACAACCTTGTCTTTATGCGCATCAACAGTACTCCGCTCCTCACCGTCTATTACGATCTCAAGCAGGTCGCGGGCAATCAGGCCTGTCTGACAGTATGAACCGCCCCGGGTTTGCCGGAGGCTATTTGGTTTAAGTTATGCCGCCATGGCCGGTTGTTCCAGCGTTGCTCGGCTTCGGCTGGCGGGATGTTGCCGATGGGCTCCAGGAGCCGTCGGTTGTTGAACCAGTCCACCCAT